>NZ_JAYRVJ010000105.1:0-5040 GCF_041918635.1 Promineifilum sp. (SeqCode) | reverse complement strand
CGCCGCATGGCCGCTTCCTATGGCGGCGAGCAGTATCTGGTCGGCCCCGACTTCTACCCGGTGATGATGATGGTCTTGCGGCGCGGCTGGGTCATCGTGCCGCCGGTGGCCGTCCTCGTTCACCTGCTGGCCGTGCTGTTCGGCGACGAGTCGGGCAACCTGATCACGGTGCTGCTGGAGACGGCCGCCGGTGCGTTCCAGGCGACGGCCATCTTCACCGGTATCGTCGTGCTCATCTTCGCCATCTTGCAGCACTCCGGCGAAGACCTGGACGAGATCACCGGCAACGACGCCGGATTCGACCCGCTGTCCCTGCCGGAAGTCAACGACCCGGCCGAGGTCGACCGCTTCGAATCCATCTTCGGCATGGCCTTCGGCGTGTTCGCCATAATGGTCATGATTTACTTTCTGCGTGTCGGTGGATTGACCTTGCAATTCAATTTGGGCGAGCCGGTAGACGTCATACCGGTGCCCATTCCCTGGCTGGTGGCGCTCATCGCCATCGCCGTCGCGCAGATGGTGTTGCAACTGGTGGCGCTGTTGCGCGGGCGGTGGGGCGTAGCCCTGTGGCTGGTTAGCGTGGCGCTGGACATCGTCGGCGCGGTGGCGCTGTACTTCGTCCTGTGGCTGCCGCTGGCCGACCGGGTTTACGCCGCCGTTCCGGCGCTCAGCGGCGTGCCGCTCATCGGGCGCGGCGCGGAAGCCATTCTCGCCCTCTCGCTCATCATCGCGGTCATCGAGGGCGTCACCAAGCTGGTCAAGATGGTGAGCCACCGCCACGGCGCCACGCCGTCCTATAACGTCAAGGCAAACTAGAAGAGAAGAACAGAAATCCACAGATTACACCGATTACACAGATTGATTGAAAGACCATCTGTGTAATCGGTAGTCCTGTGACTTGTCTATCGCATCGGAGAAGAAAAGATCATGCAAGCGATTGTTTACACACAGTACGGTTCGCCGGACGTGCTCCAATTAAGGGAAGTGGCCGCGCCGCAACCGGCGGATGGTGAGGTGCTGGTCAAGGTTCACGCCACGGGCCTCAACGCCGCCGACCGGTACGCCCTGAGCGGCCAGCCGATCATCGCCCGGCTTATAACCGGCGGGCTGCGGCGGCCGAAGCACACCATCCTGGGGGCCGACGTGGCTGGCGTGGTAGCCGGCGTCGGCCGCGGCGTGACGCAGTTTCAACCGGGCAACGCGGTTTACGGCGATCTATCTGGCGTCGGCTCCGGCGGGCTGGCCGAGTACGTCTGCGCCCCGGAGGGCGTCTGGGCGCGGAAGCCGGAGGGCATCAGCTTTGAGCAGGCCGCGGCTGTGCCCATGGCCGCCGTCACCGCCCTTCAAGGGCTACGCGACAAGGGTCAGCTTCGGGCCGGACAGCGCGTGCTGATCTATGGCGCGTCGGGCGGGGTGGGCACGTTTGCGGTGCAGATCGCCGCGGCGCTGGGCGGCGAGGTGACGGCCGTGTGCAGCGCCCGCAACGCCGACATGGCCCGTGCCCTGGGGGCGACCCACGTCATTGACTACGCGCGGGAGGATTTCGCGCGGAACGGGCAACGCTACGACCTCATTCTGGCCGCCAACGGCTACCGGCCGATCGGCGACTACCGCCGGGCGCTGGCTCCCGGTGGCGTCTACGTGATGGTCGGCGGCACGATGAGCCAGATCTTCCAGGCGCTGCTGTTGGGGCCGCTTCTGTCCGCGCGGGGCGGAGGCCAGATAGCGAGTCTGACAGCCAGGCCCAACAGGACAGACCTGGCCTACGTGGGCGAACTACTGCAAACTGGAAAGATACGGCCGGTCATTGACAGATGCTATCCGTTGAGCGAGACGCCCGAGGCGTTCCGCTATCTGGAGTGGGAACACGCCCGGGGCAAGGTAGTCATCAACGTCTACCCGTCAGGATCGTAACGGGTATTTCCTTGAAAGATAAACCATTGGTGCCGCCCGACTTTGTGGTTCCCCTGGCGCTCGACACGCCGCACTTCCATCTGCGCCCGCTGACGCCGACGGTGGTGGAGCTCGACTACGACGCGGTCATGTCGAGCATCGACCTGCTGCAAGCCATGTTTGGCCGCGACTGGCCGCACGCCGCGTTTACGCTGTCAGAGAACTTGCAAGACCTCGTCGAGCATGGGGAGGAGTTCGAGCAGCGGGCGGCCTTCGCCTACACCGTCCTGTCACCCGACGGGACGATGTGCCTGGGCTGCGTCTACATCAACCCGCCGCGGGACTACCCCACCGACGCCCGCATCTACATGTGGGTGCGCCAGAGCGCGCATGATCAGGGTCTGGACCCGGTGTTGTTCCACACCGTACAAACGTGGATCGAGACAAGCTGGCCCTTCGCACGGGTGATGTATCCGGGGCGCAAGGAGGATGGCACGTGGGCGCCGCTGGGTGGGGAAGTGGTCTGAAAACCGCGCGTCGACGTGTAGTATAATGGGGGTGAAGCCGTGGCGTTGCGTACCGCGGCGCTCGGGGGCAGTCCACATGTTTACCTCACTCTTCCGCGCCATCCTCAGGCTGCTGGCCGCCGTCCTGGCTCTGCACACGACCATCCGCATCATCCGGCACTTCCACAAGTTCCCCATGCCGGAGTTTCTCGCCAACCTGATCGACAACCCGCTGCGGCGCAGGCTCCAGCCGCCCGGCGAAATGCCCATCCGGCACGGCATCGAACCGGGGATGACCGTGCTCGAGGTCGGCCCCGGCAACGGCCGGTATACCGTCGAGCTGGCGCGCCGCGTCGGCGCGACGGGCAAGGTTGTCACCGTGGACATCGAACCCAAAATGATCGAGCGCGTCACGCAGCGGGCGCAGACGGAGGGCATCGCCAACCTGGAGGCCAAAGTCGCCGATGTCTATGATCTGCCATTCGAGGACGGCGCGTTTGACGCCGTTTCCCTGATCACGGTCATCGGCGAGCTTCCCGAACCCGAACGGGCGATGCGCGAGTTCCACCGCGTGCTCGCGCCGGCCGGCACGCTGGCTTTCAGCGAGGCGCTGCTCGACCCGGATTACCCGCTGGCGCGGACGCTCATTCGCCGCGCGGATCAGGCGGGCTTCCGGCTGAAGCGAAAGCTCGGCAACCTGTTTGCGTATACCTTGCTCTTTGAAAGGGGGTAGCCATGTCTCACTTCTACCAGTGGGCGCAACGGGAATATCCTCTGGCCGGCCGGATAGCGGTCACGGGGCTGGCCGGGCTGCTGTTCGCCGTGCTCATTCCGCTGGTTGTGTCCGTAGGTGGCCCGCGTATCGATGCGGCGCTCCACTTGCCCAATTTCCGGTTTGGGGTCGTAAATTACGTGGTCGGGGTGGCGCTCGCGGCGGTCGGGTTTTACTTCGCGCTGTGGGCTATCGCCTGGCAATTGACGCGGGGGCGAGGTACGCCATTGCCCGTCATGCCGACTCAAACGCTGTTGACCCAGGGGCCATTCCGCTACTGCCGCAACCCGATGAGCTTTGGCGCGCTGACGGCCTACCTGGGGTTTGCCGTCGCCGCAGGGACGATCTTCGGCGCGGTTCTCGTCGTCTGCCTGTCCACTCTCTTAATCCTCTATCTGAGACGGATCGAGGAGAGTGAACTGGTAGAGCGGTTCGGCGAGGCGTATCTGTCATACAAGCGAGAGGTTCCCTTTCTCATCCCCAGAATTCGCTGACTCTGGGTAAACAAACCCAGAATGTTTTATAGGTATATTTTAATAGAACTGTAACGAAAGATTTCAGCTTTCTCGGTTATTATTGCTCTAGCTTTCCATCCTGCTTTCCACCGTTCATCGAGTCGGGTGGCCCCCACATCGCTGCCACAACCATTCACCAAGAGGATCGTTTAGCCAGCTAAACAGCTCTCTTTACCGGCCGGTCAGGCGTTCTTCCCGCGCGCCTATCCGCCAAGGAGTCTACCTTGTCACGTTTGGTCAGTTGTATAGTTATGGGTCGCGCGCTCTACGGCAGGCTCCAGAGCGCGGCCCCCATCGCCGCGTTAGGTTTCCTCGCGCTGACGGGCGGTTTTTCACCCGCCCAACAGGCCGATCCCGCGACACCCACGCCGCCTGCGACACCCGCGGCTCCCGCCGAGGCCGGCGAGGCGGCGCAGGAGGAGGCCGCCGCGTTCAACAAGCGAGTGATCGATACGGCGGTCAACCAGGTGCATACCGCCGTCGGGGCCGACCTGGACGGTGACGGCGACGTGGACGTAGTCGCCACCGACTACGTCCGCCACATGGTGTACTGGTATCAGAACGACGGGCGCGGCAACTACACCCGCAAGGTGCTGGACGGCAATCTGAAGGGGGCCTACCCGGCCGGGCTGGCCGATGTGGATCGCGACGGTGACACTGACGTGCTGGCCGCCGGTTATCTGGCCGACACCTTCGCCTGGTATCAGAACGACGGCCGCGGCAACTTCACCCGCAAGAACGTGGACACCAAGGCCAACGGCGCGCACTCCATCGTCGCCGGCGACGTGGACGGCGACCGCGACATCGACTTCGTCACGTCCAGCCAGGACGCCAACACCATCGCCTGGTATGAGAACAACGGCCGCAACGCCTTCACGCGCCAGATCATCGACACCCGGGCGACCAAGGCCAAGCGCGCGGAGATGGCTGACATGGACGGCGACGGCGACATGGACGTGATCGCGGCCAGCTTTGGCAACCACGAGATCGCCTGGCACGAGAACAACGGCAGCGAGCGGTTCACGAAGCATACCCTGGACAAGACGGCCCGGGGCGCTTACTTCGTCGCGCCGGCCGACGTGGATCGGGACGGCGATATGGACATCTTCGCCGCCAGCCGGCGCAATAACACCATCGCCTGGTACCGCAACGATGGCAGGGGCGTCTTCACCCGGCAGGTCATGGACAATCGCGCCCGCGGCGCGCGGACGGTCATGGATCGCGACGGCGACATGGACGCGCTGGCCTCCAGCGTGGACGATGACACCGTGGCCTGGCACCGCAACGACGGCCGCGGCCACTTCACCAAGGTGATCATCGACAAAGCGCTCGACGGGGCATACTGGGCCACCGG
>NZ_JAYRVJ010000104.1:0-15078 GCF_041918635.1 Promineifilum sp. (SeqCode) | reverse complement strand
TTCCGTGCAGTATTGGAATTCATACTTTGAAACGAACGGGCCGACGCGCAAACTGCTGTCGGCCCGCGATGCCTTTGAGCAGGCCAATTGGGGTTGGGATCATCAGCGAGAAGTCAATGAACTCGGCAATTACTAGCCCTCACCCTAACCCTCTCCCGGTGGGCGAGGTGACGCGCCCTCTCCCTGTGGGAGAGGGTTGGGGAGAGGGGCTGCGAGTCATGCAACTCGTCAGCAACCTCGACATCGGCGGCGCACAGGAAGTCGTGCGCACCCTGGCCGAGCAACTGGCGACGGCCGGCTGCCCGGTGGTGGTTTGCACCCTGCGCGACGGCCCCCTGCGCCGCGACATCGAGGCGCTGGGCATCCCGGTGGAGGTGCTGCCCGACCGGCGCAAGACAGTGGTGGACCTGCCGGCGTTCGCGCGGGAGATGCTGGGCCTGCGGCGGACGCTGCTCGACCTGATCGGGCGCTACCAGATCGAGGTCGTCCAAACCCACCTGTTGCGCAGCCTTGACTTCCTGGCGCTGTCTCTGAAGGCCGGCCAGGGCGGTCGCGGCCTGAAGGTCTACTGGACGTTCCACAACGCCAACTTCGACCTGCGATCCGACCACATGCCGAAAGGCCGCAGCCTCCATAGGTGGCTGTTGGCGCCCAAGCGCCGGGCGCACCACCTGCTCTATCGGCTGGGCGCGCGCTGGGCCAACGGTCTCATCGCCGTCGCGCCGGAGGTGAAGACTTCTATTCTGGCGACCATGCCCCTGCCGGCCGAGAAGATCGTCGTCATCAACAACGGCGTCGACGCCGGGCGCTACCGGGCAGCGGTCGACCGGACGGCCATGCGCCGCGGGCTGGGCCTGGAGGAGGGCGACCGCGCCATCGTCGTGGTCGCCACGCTCAAGGAGCAGAAGGGCCACCGCTACCTGATCGACGCCGCCGCCGCTCTGGCCGAACAGTTCCCGACGGCCCGTTTTCTGTTCGCCGGCGACGGCGAACTGCGGCAAGACCTGACCGACCGGATCGCCGCGCGCGGTCTGGAGCAGCGCGTCCACCTGCTGGGCTCGCGCCAGGATGTGCCGGCGCTGCTGGCGGCGGCCGATCTCTTTGTGCTGCCGTCGCTCTGGGAGGGTCTGTCCATGGCCCTGGTCGAGGCGATGGCCAGCGCCTTACCCATCGTCGCCACCGAGGTCTCCGGGACGCGGCAAGTATTGACCCACGGCGAGACAGGCCTGCTCGTCCCGCCGGGGGATTCGGAAGCGCTGGCGCGGGCCATCGCCGCCATGCTGGCCGACCCGGCGCGGGCCGCGGCCATGGGCGAGGCCGCCCGCCACCATATTGAAACGAACTTCGGCGCGCGCCAACAGGCCGCCGAACACCTGGCGCTCTTTAATAGGGGCTAGGGGTCAGGGACTAGGGGCTAGGGAAAGAATTCGCCCCTGCTCCCCCGCCCCCCCGCTCCCCAATACTATGAAACAAAACCCCATCTTCATCGGCGGCCCCGACCGCAGCGGTACTACGTTGATGTATGCGTTACTGGCGTCGCACCCGAACATCGCCATGATGCGCCGCAGCAACATGTGGCGCTACTTCTACGGTTACTATGGCGACATGCGCCAGTTGGAGAACTTCGAGCGCTGCCTGCACGACATGACCCACTACCACAAGATGCGCCACCTCCAGCCCGACCCCGACCGCCTCCGGCGCGAGTATTGGCAGGGCGAGCCGAGTTACGGCCGGTTGTTCGCCCTGCTGCACGAGCATCATGCCGAGCGATTGGGCAAGCCGCGCTGGGGCGACAAGTCGCTGCACATCGAGCGCTACGCCGATGACATCCTCCACGAGTTCCCCGACGCCAAGGTGATCCAGATGGTGCGCGACCCGCGCGATCGCTACGCCTCGGTGCGCAAGCGCTTTGGCAAGGATAACCCGCGGCTGGGCGCGTCGGCGGCGCGCTGGTTGATGGCCATGCGCAATGGCCGGCGCAACGTGCGCCGTTACCCGCGCAACTACCGCATCGTTCGCTACGAGTCGCTGGCCCAGAACCCGGAAGCGTCGCTGCGCGAACTGTGCGACTTCCTGGACGAACCGTACTCGCCGGCCATGCTGACCATGCAGGGCGCGAACGAGTACCGGGAGAGCGGGGGCAACAGTTCTTTCGACAAGATCGAGCCGGGCGTCATCTCCACCCGCTCCATCGGTCGCTTTCGCACCGTCCTGTCTGCCTCGGAGATCGCTTTTTTGCAGCGAATATGCGGGCGCGAAATGGTGACCAATGGGTATGAGTTGGTAGAGCCGGCGTTTGAGCCAGGCGAGCGGGCGCGCTATTTGACGCGCCGGATGCCCATGCAATTTGCCCGATTCGCGGGGTGGTGGATGTCAACGGAACTGGCGGAAGTCCGCAAGCGAACCGGCGCGCCGCCTAAGCAGGCGGGAAACGACGCGCAGTCAGCAAGGGAGGAAGATCATGAACTCATTCACGAAACGGCGTAGCGGTCACCTTCGCCTGGCGCGGACGGTTTTGGCGCTTGCCCTGCTGTTCGGGCTGGCCGTCTCCTCCGTCTATTCACAGCCCCCGAATGCCTACTGGCACGAGGCGCGGTCATGGGCCGCGGCCGACCTGGGTCTGGCGCGAATAAATGGTCTGGCGTTTGATGCCGCCAGCGGTCAGTTCCATATATGGGGAGAGCAGGGGGGCCTGAATAGGCCCGCTGCTAGCAGCGTTCGAGTGAATCTGGCAGGCGATGTGCTAGGTGTCGATGAGGCGAATGCTGGCCCAGTCGCGGCGCTGGCCGGGTCGCCGAACGCGGCCCTCGACGCGGCTACCGGCGACCTCTACACCGTGGCCGCCGATGGGCGTGCTATCCTGGTCAGCAACAATGACGGCCAGACAGTCGGCGTCCTGGACGTGAGCGAGCTGGACGACTTCGAGCCGCAGGTGCTCCTGATTGCGCCCAGCGGCGACCCGACCGACGAGCCGGCGACGAGCAGCCTCTACGTACTCGACAAGGGGGCACACGGCGAGAGCGACCGAATCGTCGAGCTTTATCTGCGCGCACCACCGGCCACTGTTTTACAAGCCCCGGCGCAAGGCCCGTCCCCCGCAGCCGTCCTCCAGTTTCGGACGGTCCGAACCTCGCTCTGGTCGCCCCCCAGCCCTGACCCGGCGGGCGTGGATTACCACCCCGGTCTACAACAACTGGTGATCGGCGACGGCGAGGTGGAGGAGACGGGCGTCTTCCAGGGCGTCAATATCTTCCGGGCGACGCGCGCCGGCCAACTTGCCGGCACGTGCGACGTGACGGACTTTTCCGACGAGCCGGTCGGCGTGGCGGTGAACCCGACCAACGGATCGATCTTTATCTCCGATGACAACGCGGACGAGGTCTTTGAAGTTCATCTAGGTCCGGACAAGGCCTACTGCACCGCCGACGACAGTGTGACTTCCATTGACGCGAGGGCGTACGGCAGCCAGGACCCGGAGGGTATCGCCTTCGGCCAGGGCAAACTGTTCATCGCCGATGGTCTGGGAGCTGAACTGTACATCGTCTCACCCGGCCCGAACGGCATCTTCGACGGGCGGTCGCCGACCGGCGATGACGTGCTGGTCAATCACTTCGACACCAACGCGCTGGGCATCCGCGATCCCGAGGGCGTCGGCTTTCACCCACAGCGGCAGACGCTGTTTTTCGTCAGCCGGCTCGAACGGGAATCCCTGTTCGAGGTCTCGCTGGCCGGCAAGGTCATCAATGTCTTCAACATCGGGCCGCTGAATACCGTGTTGCCCTCCGGCGTCGGCATCGGGCCGAGCACTCAGGTCGCGGGCAAGATGAGCGCCTACATCGTGGACAGGATGCTTGACAACGATACCCATCCTAACGAGAACGATGGCCGGCTCTACGAGGTAACCCTCGCCAACCTGCCGCCGTTGCCGCAGTCAGGGCCTATCTACATCTCACACGCCGCCGCCACGTCCGTCGCGCTGGGCTTGCCGCGCACGGGGGATGAAGACATTCTCCGTTACGACGGCCAAGCCTGGAGCCTGTTCTTCGACGGTTCCGACGTCGGCCTGACGACGCGCGATCTGGACGCGTTCCACATCGTGGACGCGGACTCGATCTTGATGTCCTTCATGGAGCCGGGCGCGATTGGGTCGCTGGGCGTGGTGGACGACTCGGACATCGTCCGGTTCGACGCCACGTCGCTGGGCAACAATACCGCCGGTAACTTCAGCCTCTACTTCGACGGCAGCGACGTACTGCTAACGACAGCGGCCGAGGACGTTGACGCGATTGACCTGCTGCCGGATGGCCGGCTGGTGCTGGCAACCGTGGGCGCTTTCGGGGTCAACGGCCTGAGCGGGCGCGCCGATGAACTGGTGGCCTTCACGCCGACCACACTCGGCGCGAACACCGCCGGGACGTGGTCGCTCTACTTTGACGGCAGCGACGTGGGCATCAAGCCCACGGCCAACATCGACGGCGTGGACGTGGCCGCCAACGGCGACATCTACCTGACGACCGCCGCCAACATCAACCTAGCTGGCTCGGTCGTCGCCGACGAGGATGTATTCATCTGCCGGCCGACCACTCTGGGCGCGAACACCGGCTGCAACTTCGAACCAGCCCTGTACTTCGATGGGAGCGCCTGGGGATTGGGCGCTGACGATGTCGATGCGATCCAAATACCGTAACGGCGTAGGGCGATTGACCAAATCGCCCTACCGGCGAGAGGGGCTTGTCCCGAGTTCTGATACATTGGCGAGCTGCAACCGCAGCGGGAGAGTGAATGGTGAAAATTAAAGGATGGTTGGCTGATAACAAAGCGGAGCGGACTGTGCAACCGGGACAGCGTCTGTCGCGCTTGTTGAGCATCCGGGTGTTGATCTTGGTATTGGTCTTGGCGCTGCTCGGTTTCACGATCTCGACCGTGCGGTCGCAGACGCAGAACAATTTCTGGTACATGGTCCGCGCCATTGGGGCAGCCGATCTCAATGTAACCAATCCCGTCGGCCTGACCCACATCGCGGCGACCAACCGCTTCGTGGCCGCCGGGCAGGACGCCGCGCCGGCCAGCACGGACGCGGCGTCGACCATTTCCGTCTTCAGCCCGTTCGCCGACCCCATTGGCACAAACGGTCTGGCCCTGACGTTCACCGATCCGGTCAACACCGCCTTCGTGGGCGTTAACAACCGGCTGATCGCGTTCGACCGGAGTGGACAGGAATTGCTCCAGCTCCAGGTGGGCGCGAACGGCTTGCGCCCGCCCGGCTCGCAGGCGCCCAAGCGGCGGGACGCGCGCATCCTGCGCGGCGTCAACTTGCAGGGCACGGCGGTGGACGAGGCCGGCAGCCGCCTGTTCGTCCTGGACGCCGATGGGCCGTGGCTGTATGAGGTCAAGACGAACCTGGCCGATCCCCTTTCCGACCTGGGTGCGGGCGGAACCGGCAGCATCCGCCGCACGCGGCTGCGCGAGTTGAATGGGATCACGGTGCGCGGTCTGGCCTACAACCCCGGCAATGGGCGCATCTATATCGGCGACGTGGGCAATCGGATCATCTATGAGTTGACCACCAATGGCCGCATCCAGGCCGAGTACGACGTGGCCGAACTGAACATGATCGACCCGCAAGGCATGGTCGTCGCCCCTAGCGCCGACCCGACCGACAACGCGGCGAACATGAACCTCTACGTCGCCGACAGCGGCGCCGGCCAGACTAAAGGCCAGGTCTTTGAATTGTCGTTTATCGAGCCGGCCGCGCCGCCAGGCCCCTTGGTCCCGGCCAGTTTGGTGCGGATCGTTGACATGTCCAAGGCGGCCTGGAGTCCCTCCGCCCCCGACCCGGCCGGATTGGCTTACCGGCCGTCGGTCGGCCGTCTGGTGGTCTCCGATAGCGAGGTGGAAGAGGGTCATCCCGACTTCCAGGGCTTCAACGTCTTCGACACCACCATGGGCGGAACGCAGATGGCCCACTGCACGACGACTTCTTTCTCCAACGAGCCCACCGGCGCGGCGGTCAATCCGAACAATGACCATATTTTCTTCTCCGATGACAACGCCAACAGCATCTATGAAGTCAACCTGGTTGACGGCATCTACTGCAACGGCAACGACACCGTCACCTCCATCAACGTCATGAACCTGTTCGGGATTGACGATGCCGAGGGCATTGCCTACGGGCTGAACAGCATCTTCATCTCGGGCGGCGTGTCGCTGGAGGTCTACCGGGTTGGTCTGGGGGCCAACGGCGTGGTGGGCGGCGGGGATGACACCCTGGCGGGCCAGTTCGATACGTCCGTGCTGGGCCTCCGCGACCCGGAAGGGATCGAGTTCGATGCGGACACCAACCACTTGTTCGTCGTCAGCACCAACCACAGCGACGACTTTATGCTGGAACTGACGACGGCCGGCGCGGTCGTGACTAACTACAGTTTGACGGCCGCCGGGCGTATCGCGCGGTCGGGTCTGGCGATGGCTCCTGGCAGCCAGGACCCGGGCTCGAAGAATATGTATATGGTCAGCCGCGGCGTGGACAACGGCCAGGACCCGAACGAAAACGACGGCAAGATGTATGAGTTTGCTCTGGGTCTGGTCGGCGGCCCGACGGCCACCCCTTCGGCCACCCCGACTACGGGGCCAAGCGCCACGCCCACGGCGACGGCGACCATCGGCCCGTCGCCGACGGCGACCGATACGCCGACTGTCACCAACACGCCGACGCCCAGCCTGACGCCATCGCCGACCTCCACGCCGGTGCCGAACCTGACGTTCAACGCCATTGAGGACGCGTCGATCAACCAGACGAACGCCACGACCAACTACGGCGCGCTGACGACGCTGGAGGTCGATGGCAGCCCGGTAGCGCACTCGCTGCTGAAGTTCGTGGTCTCCGGCATCAACCAGACGGTGACCGGGGCGCGGCTGCGCATCTACAGCGTAGGCACGTCCAACCTGGGCGGCGAGATCCACGGCGCGGCCAACACCTGGAATGAGGCGACGGTCAACTGGAACAACGCGCCGGCGGCCCAACCGGGCGTGCTGGGCGCGTTGGGCGCGGTGGCCAGCAATACCTGGTACGAAATCCCGCTGACCGGGTATGTGACCGGCAACGGGACCTACAGCCTGCGCATCGTCGCGGTCTCCACGGATGGCGCGGACTATCGTTCGAGTGAAGGCAACGCGACGACGATCCCGCAGTTGATCCTGGAGGTTGCCAGCGGCCCGACGGCCACGCCGACGGATACGGCGACGCCTACTGACACGGCCACGCCGACCAACACGCCGACCGAAACGGCCACGCCGACGATCACCAATACGCCAACCGAGACAGCGACACCGACAGCCACCGGCACGGCGACACAGACGCCAACAGTCACCAACACGCCTACTGTCACCAATACGCCGACCGAGACAGCGACACCGACAGCCACCGGCACGGCGACACAGACGCCGACGGCCACCAACACGCCAACGCCGACCAACACGCCGACGCCTTCGCCGACGCCGCAGCCCACCGGCGCGATCCGGCTGTCGCTGCTGAACAGCGGCCCGACGACCGTGGGTACGCTCACCGGCGTCATGGATGAGGACATCATCTTGCTGAACAACGGCGCGTGGAGCATGTTGTTCGACGCCTCGGACGTGGGGGTGACGCGCGACGTGGACGCCTTCGCCTTCCTGGACGCAGACAGCATCCTTCTGTCCTTTGAATCGGACGGCAGTATCCCCGGCGTGTCGGGCACAGTGACCGAGACTGACATCGTGCGCTTCGACGCCACGTCGCTGGGGGCCAACACCGCCGGCGCGTTCAGCCTCTACTTCGATGGCGACGACGTCGGCCTCACGACCAGTGGGGAAGACATCGATGCTCTGGAGTTGTTGAGCGACGGTCGCATCCTGATCTCGACGCTGAACGCGGTCGATGTGCCCAACATCAGCGGCGAGACAGACGAGGACGTGCTGGCCTTCACGCCCACCACCCTGGGCGCGACGACCAGCGGCACGTGGGCCTTCTACTTCGACGGCTCGGACGTGAGTCTGACCAGCGCCGAGGACGTGGACGGCTTTGCCGTGGCCGCCAATGGCCGCCTCTACCTGTCCGACGTGGGCGCGTTCGCCGTTCCCGGCCTCTCCGGAGCAAACGAGGATGTGTTCACCTGCACCCCCGGCACGCTGGGGGCCAATACGACCTGCACCTACCAGACGACCCTGGCCTTCGACGGCAGCGCCTGGGGGCTGGCGGGCGATGATGTAGACGGAGTTGATATACCGTGAGAGTTCTTAGCTCGGCGCTAGGCTTCTTGCTCGCCAGCGCGCTGCTGCCAATGTCGCTCCTGCTCTTTGGGCCGGCAGCGGCTCCGGCGTCGGCTCAGACTGTTGAGCCGGCGCCGGACGAGAGCGCCTGTGAATACTGGGTCGCGCCGCCGTTGCTGGGGAATGATGCCAACCCCGGCACGGCGGACGCGCCCTGGATGACGCTGGAGCACGCCTCGGAAGCGGCGGCTGACAACCATTGCACCATCTGGTTCTACGATGGCAACTACTATGGCCCGCAGCGACTAAACCGGCAGTTCACCACGCCGACGACTTTCAAGGCCGTCAACCCTTATCGCGCCGCGATCCAGCATGCCGGTCTGGTGGTTAGCGTATCCGGCGCGCGGAACATCACTCTGGAGGGATTCGTTTTCCGGCACACCAGCCCAGCCGCCTCGCCTCTGGTTATCCAGATAGACGGCAGCCAGGATCATTTGTCGGAATGGATCACACTGCGCAACAACATCATCCGCGATTCCTACAACAACGACCTCGTCAAGGTGCTCAGTGGGGCGCGTAATGTTCTGATCGAGAACAACGTGTTCTACAACCAGGGGCCGACCGATGAGCACATCGACGTCAACAGTGTGACCGATGTCGTCATTCAGGACAACATCTTCTTCAACGACTTCGCCGGCAGCGCGCGGCCGATCAGCGAGACGAGCCATTCGTTTATCACGATCAAGGACAGCAACGAAGGGGTCGATGGGTTGGAGGGCAGCGAGCGCATCGCCGTCCGGCGCAACATCTTCCTCAACTGGCAGGGCGGTCTGGAAACGATCATCCAGGTTGGCAACGACGGCAAGGCCTTTCATGAGGCCAAGGACGTGACGATCGAGAACAACCTGTTCATCGGCAACTCGCCCCAAAATGCCTATTCTGTCCTCGGCGTGCGCGGCGCGCGGGATGTCGTCTTCGCCAACAATACCACCGTCGGCGATTTCCCGTCGTCGGCCTATGCCATGTGGATCGCGCTGAAGGACCTCAATCCGGTCAACGAGAATATCGCTTTCTACAACAACATCTGGTCTGACCCGACCGGCTCGATGGGGTCTTACTATCAGGAGACCGACGACAACGAGTTCGCCAAGGGCAATCCGGCCGACGTCATCAATGCCATTCTCGACAACAACCTATACTGGAATGGGCCGCAGCCGCTCCCAGGCGGCGACCTGTTCACGCCGACGGTGGACGACGCCCGCGCTCTGGTGGCCGACCCATTGCTCAACTTCTTTCATGACGCGGTCGTGGTGCCGCGTTGGGAAGGGGAAGCCTTTCTCAGTGGCAATACCACGATTCGCCAGGAATTTCTGCGCCTGGTAGAGGAGTATGCCGTACTGCCGCCGGGCAGTCCGGCCATTGGCCAGGCCGACCCGGCCCATGCGCCGGCCGAGGACATCTTGGGGCAACCGCGCTCGGCGACGCCGGAGCTAGGCGTGTTCGAGTACCGGCTGGCCTTGAGCGGCAGCGTGGACAACACCACTGTTCATCTCAACTGGTCGCAACTGAACGAGGCTAATGCAGCCAGCTTGCGGGTGACGGCTACTGCCGCTGACGGCACGCAAACCGAGTTCGACAACATCCCGGCCGACGCCCGTGAGTACACGCTTACCGACCTCGCGCCACAAACGCGCTACGCCATCCAGTTGAGCGCGCTAGATGCGGGCGGCAACGTCCAGACTCTATCCAACACGATCGAGCTGGAGACCGGCGTCCACTGGTGGTGTCTGCCCTTCATTCTGATAGGGGCTAGGGACTAGGGGATAGGGGCTAGGGGAGGGCGTGTGGCTGTCTGCATTTGCTCTCTCGGTCCCAGGTCCGCTCAACTGATCTGCTGAAAACTGCTGACTGCTTACTGCTCACTGACCTATGACCGACAAGTTACACGCCGCCCGTCCGCCGGAAAGGCGGCTGATCTATTTCATTGGCACATTTCCCAGCCTGACCACAACGTTCATCGACCGCGAGGTGCGAACGTTGCGGCGCTGGGGCGTGGACGTGCAGGTGGTTGCCATGCGGCGGCCGCGCGCTGACCTACCCCTGTCGGTTGAGCAAGAGGCGTGCCGCGAGGGCGTCATCTACCTGTTCCCGATGATCTGGCTCCAGCTCATTGCCGCCCATCTTTACTTCGCACTGCGCCACCCAGGGCGGCTGTTCGGCGCGTTGGCCTACCTGATGACGCGGCCACATCCTGGCTGGCGGGCCTGGCTCAAGTCGCTCTGCCACTTTGGCGAAGGCGTCTATGCCGCTTACCTGATCCGCAAGCAGTCATTCCGCGAATTGCACGCTCACTTCGCCGACCGGGCAGCGACCATCGCTCTGGTGGCGGGGCGACTGCTGGATAAACCTTACAGCCTGTCCATCCATGCCGGCGCGGACATCTACGTCAGCCCGGTGCTGCTGCGCGAGAAGGTTCTGAGTGCGCGCCACGTGGTGACGTGTACGCGCTTTAATAAGACCCACATCGAGCGGCTCATCGGGCAAAGCCTGGATGGGCAGATGAGCTACGTTAAGCACGGGCTGGAGTTGGCGAAGTACCACCCGGCCAACGGCTCCACCAATGGTCACGCGAACGGCTCCCCAATTATCCTCTCGGTTGGGCAGTTGGCCGAACGCAAGGGGCTGGATCAGCTCATTCGCAGTTGCGGCGATCTGCGCGATCAGGGGTATGAGTTTGCGTGTCACATTGTGGGACAAGGGCCGCGCCGGCCGCACCTGGAGGCGCTCATCAACGAACTACACCTGGAGGACACGGTGACACTGCACGGGGCGCTGCCACATGAGGCGGTCATCGAACACTACCGGCACGCGACGATGTTCGTCTTGCCTTGCCTTCAGACGAAGGACGGCGACGTGGACGGCATCCCCAACGTGCTGGCCGAAGCGATGGCCATGCAACTGCCGGTTGTCTCCACCAACCTGTCGGCCATCCCCGAACTGGTGCAGGACGGACAAAATGGGCTGCTGGTTCCGCCGGAAGATACGCCGGCGCTGGCCGGCGCGGTGGCCCGGCTGCTGGAGCGGCCCGATTTGCGGGAAGAGTTAGGCCGCAACGGCCGCCGCACCGTGCTGGAAACGTTTGACGTGGAGCAGAACGTGCGCCGTTTCGCGGCCACCCTATGGCCTGATTGGTTTGGGTCGTCATCGTAATTCACTGTAGGGGCGGGTTTCAAACCCGCCCTTACCTCACCTTGTGTATTCAATGTAGGGGCAGGTTTCAAACCTGCCCCTACCCTACCTTGCGTATTCACTGTAGGGGCGGGTTTGAAACCCGCCCCTACGATACCTGTTCAATGTAGGGCGGATTTCAAACCCGCCCCTACGGTTACCTTGCCCGCACAGGAGGAGTTCATGGTGCTACAAGGAAAAACAAACTGGCTGGCCGTATCGTGGGCACCCTACAGTCGGCGGAGCGAGATGTTCGCCCGCGAACTGAACGGCGATCTGCGCTGCATCCATTACCTGCGCTTTCAATACCCGCTGCACGCGCCGCTCAAGTATGCGTTGCAGGCGATCCGCACCTGGCTCGTGCTCATGCAAGAGCGGCCGGACGCCGTGCACGTGCAGACGCCGCCGTTCATCTGCGGGCTGGTCGTCTATCTGTACTGCCGGCTCACGGGGGCGCGCTACGTCTTTGAGTATCACAGCGCGGCCTTCGGACGGGCGTGGGATTGGGCGCGGCCCATCCAGCGCTTCCTGGCGCGGCGGGCGGCGATGAACATCGTGACCAACCAGCATTGGGCCGACCTGATGCAGGCCTGGGGCGCCAAGTCCCTGGTCATGTTCGACCCGTTTCTCGACCTGCCGGAGGGCAAGCCGTTTCCGGTGTCGTCCGGGTTCAACATGGCCTTCGTTTGCACTTTTGCCCCCGACGAGCCGGTGGAGGCCGTGTTAGAAGCGGCCCGCCAAACGCCCGACATTCACTACTACATTACCGGCAACAAGCGCAAGAAGCCAGCCGAGTTTTTCGCCAACACGCCGGACAACGTCACGTTCACCGGATTTTTGGACCCGAATGGCGAATATCTGGGGTTGTTGCGCGCCGCCGACGCGGTGATGGTGCTGACCACACGCGACCATACCCTGCAACTGGGTGGCTGCGAAGCGGTCGCCGTCGGCAAGCCGCTGATCACGTCGGATTGGGAATATCTGTATGAGGTCTTCGGGCAGAGCGCCCTCTACGTGCCCAATACGGCCGAGGGTATTCGCGACGGCGTGCTAGAGATGCGCGCGCGCCATGAGGAACTGACGCAAGAGGTCGCCGCATTCCGGCGCGAGGGTCAACGAGAGTGGCAGACTCGCCTGAGCCAACTCAAGGCGAGTGTGCTCTAGGTCTAATGGCGACGAGAAATCGCCTGACTGCCAGCAAAATCAAAACGAAGGAGAGCCGTGGGTATGAACGTCTTCATTACGGGTGGGGCCGGGTTCATCGGCTGCAATCTGGCCGACTATCATTTGCAACGCGGGCATCGCGTGACCATCTTCGACAATCTGTCGCGCCGCGGTTCGGACTGGAACCTGGAGTGGTTGCGCCAGCGCCATGGGGCGCGGCTCGACTTTCGCTGTGGTGACATTCGCGACGATAACGCGCTCAATGCCGCTCTCGCGCCCGATACGGAGCGCATCTATCACATGGCCGGGCAAGTGGCGGTCACGACCTCCATTGTCGATCCGCGGCAGGACTTCGAGATTAACGCCCTGGGAACGTTCAACGTGTTGGAGGCCATGCGCCAGAAGGCCCCGGACGCGGCGCTGTTTTACGCTTCGACCAACAAGGTCTATGGCGGTATGGAGTCGGTTGCCACGGCTGAGGATGGCGGGCGCTACGCCTACCAGGACTACCCCTACGGCATTGACGAGGAATATCCTCTCGACTTCCATTCGCCCTATGGCTGCTCCAAGGGGGCGGGTGACCAGTACGTCCGCGACTATGGGCGCACGTACGGTCTGCGGACTGTCGTCATGCGCCAATCATGCATCTATGGCCCGCGCCAACTGGGCGTTGAGGATCAGGGGTGGGTGGCCCACTTCTGTATCGCCACGCAGTATGGCCGGCCGCTGACCATCTATGGCGATGGCAAGCAGGTGCGCGATGTGCTGTGGATCGATGACCTGATCGCTGCCTATGAGGCCGCCGCGGAGCGTATAGACGTGGCTGCCGGTCAAATCTACAACCTGGGCGGCGGCCCGGAGAACACTATGTCCATTTGGGCCGAGTTCGGCCCCATTCTGGAGCTTCTGGCCGGCCGGCCCATCCCGATGACCTACGCTGAGTGGCGGGTGGGCGACCAACGGGTTTTCGTCAGCGACATCCGCAAGGCCGAGCGCGAGTTGGGCTGGCGGCCGCGGGTGGGGGTGCAAGAAGGCATCGAGCGCCTCTGGCGCTGGGTGGGCGAGAACCCCGATCTATTCGCATAACATTCTGACCATCCATCTCTCAAAGGGGCCAGAACTCCCGCGGGAGGGAAGCAATCCAGCGGAGTGTCTCTCATGACCAAGTCACAGCAACCCTATTCAGACTCGGCGCAGTCTCCGCCCCGGCACTGCATGATCGTCCATGCCCACTACCCGGTGGGCGAGCCTCGCGTAGAGCGCGAGGCCAAGGCGCTCGTCGCCCACGGCTACGCGGTGGATGTGATCTGCCTGCGCGGCGAGGACGAGATATCGCACGAAACCATTGATGGCATCGCCATCTACCGGCTACCCGTCCACCGCGACAAGCGGCGCGGGCCGCTCCTCCAGATGGTGGAGTACGTGATGTTTCTGGTGCTAGCCGCGCTCAAGTCATGGCAGCTTCACCGGCGGGCTCCCTATCGCGTGGTTCAAACCCATAACCTGCCGGACTTCCTGATCTTCGCCGCGCTGCCGGTCAAGCTGAGTGGGGGGCGGGCCATTCTGGACATTCACGACTTGATGCCGGAGTTCTACGCGGCACGCTTTGGCGTGGGGCTCGACAGCCGGCCAGTGCGCCTCGTGCTATGGCAGGAGCGCGTCTCTTGCCGTTTTGCCGATCACGTCATCACCGTCAGCGAGCACTGGCGGCAGACGCTCATCCGTCGCGGTGTTCCGGCTGAGAAGTGCAGCGTCGTCATGAATGTGGCCGATGACCGCATCTTCCAGCCGTCGCCGGTGCCGGAACCGCTGCCCCACAACCCCGGCGGCTTACACCTGATCTACCACGGGCGACTGGTCGAACGGTATGGCCTGGACCTGGCCGTACGAGCCGTCGCGATGGTGCGGGATGAGATGCCGGGTGTGCGGCTGACGCTGCTGGGCGTGGGGGAGCACGCCGACGAACTGAATCGGCTCATCGACGAGTTAGGCCTGCGCGCCCACGTCGAGCTGTACAACGAATTGCGGCCGCTGGCCGAGTTGCCGCCCTTCGTCCGTGCCGCTGACCTGGGCGTCGTCCCCTACCACAACGACACCTTCACCGACGGCCTGTTGCCGACCAAGCTGATGGAGTATGCCGCCCTGGGCATGCCGGCCATCGCCTCGCGCACGACGGCCATCGAGAGCACCTTCGGCGGCACGATGGTTGCCTTGTTCGAGCCGGGCGACGTAGAGGGGCTGGCGGCGTGTCTGCGCGCCCTCTACCGTGATCCGGCGCGGCTGAACGAACTGCGCGATGGCAGCCGGCGCTTCAACGAACGCTACAACTGGCCGAAGATCGGCGGGGCCTACGTGGCCCTGGTTGGGCGGTTGGGCGCCGGCCGCCGCGCCGCCGAGCAGCCATTGCCGGTCTAGCACACATCTTCATATCGCTAACCA
>NZ_JAYRVJ010000103.1:0-1719 GCF_041918635.1 Promineifilum sp. (SeqCode) | reverse complement strand
CTGGAGAGCGCCAGCGGCCGGCCCGTGCCTGTCAGCGTCCGGCGCGGCATCACCCGCTGGGCCGAACACGGCGTCGAGGGGCGGCTGCAAGGGGTGGTCGTCCTGCGCGTCGGCGACGCGGCCATCCTGGAGACGCTGCGCACCAACCCCAAGACCCGCGACTACATCGCCGAAACGTTGGGCGAGCTGGCCGTGGTCGTTCGCAACGGCGAGTGGGAGGCGTTCCGGCAGGCGGTGGCGCAGTTGGGGTTGTTGCTCGATGTGGAGGGTTTATAGTTGACAGTTGATAGTTGTCAGTGATTGCTGACAACTATCAACTGTCAACTTCAGCACGAGCAACTCCTCGTCGCCGCGCCGTTCTGGGATGGAGTCTGGGGGTGTCTCCCGCTCCAGGAGGGTGAAGCCGCGCGCCGCGAAAAGGGAGATGAGCGCGCCGGGCTCGACGGGGTAGGGCGGGCCGCCGGGACGCGCGCCGGTGGGCCAGAGGAGCGCCAGGTAGACCCCGCCCGGCCGGAGCAGCCCGGTCACCACGTCCACATACGCCGCCCGCCGCGCCGGGTCGATGGCGCAGACGCAGGTGTACTCCAACACGTAGTCGAACAACCCGATCAGGAACGGCGGCAGGTCGAACAGGTCGGCTTGCAGAATGATGAGCGGCGCGACCGGGTCTTGCAGCGCGCGCATAGCCCGCGCCGCGCCGGAGGCGAAGTCGGCCGCCGTCACCTGGAAGCCGTGGCGGGCGAAGAGGCGGGCGTCGTGCCCCGTGCCCGCGCCGGGGACGAACAGCCGGCCTGGCGGGTAGCGCCCACTGGCGATCAGCCGCTCAAAGACGGGCGTCGGCCCGCCCAAATCCCACGGCAGCCGGCCGGCGCGGTAGTTGCTTTCCCAGAAGCCTGGATCGCTTGCTCCCCGGCTCCCCCGCCCCCCTGTTCCCCCGCTCACTCCTCGCTCGCCACTCCCAAAATGAGCAACCGGTCGCTTTCCTCATCGAACGGCGCGCCGTCGTAGTCGCCGGCGAGGGCGATCAGCCGGAAGCCGGTCAGCGCCAGCAATAGATCGTACTGGTGGGGGTAGAGGTAGTGATAGCGCAGCCTGGCCTTCGCGCGCCCCGCGTCGCCGGTTGACTCGTAGACCCACGTCACGTCAACAGCCTGTTCCACCGGCGCCGACTCGTAGGCGGTGAACTGGCGGATGGTCTCGCCGGTCGTCTCGTCGCGCAGCTCGTCCTCCAGCACGAAGTCGGGGTCGTCGGCCACCACCGAGAGGAGGAGCGGGTTGTCCACGTCGATGAACAGCCGGCCGCCGGGGCGCAGCAGCGGGCGCACGCGCCGCAGCGCCGTCCCCGCGCCCACCTCGTTCAGGTGCATGAAGGTGTTGTAGCCGAAAAAGGCCAGGGTGAACGGCGCGGCGTCCGGCAAGGCCAGCGTCCGTACGTCCCCCTCGACCAATCGGACGCGGGCGCGCACGTCGGCCGGCTCTCCGGCCAGGCGCACACGGGCCCGCGCCAGCATCTCCGGCGAGCTATCCACGCCGGTGACGTGGAAGCCGGCGCGGGCCAGCGGGGACAGCAGCCGGCCACTGCCGCAGCCCAATTCCAGTAGCGGCCCCTCCGTTTCGCGCGCCAGCGCCAGCAGATAGGGGATGTCGTCCGTCAGGCGGTTGTGGCTGAGGTCGTAGTAGCGGGCGATATGGTCGTACATCTGGAAAAATCTGCCTAAT
>NZ_JAYRVJ010000102.1:0-12544 GCF_041918635.1 Promineifilum sp. (SeqCode) | reverse complement strand
GAAGAGATAGAGGTCGGGGTTCATGATCTCGACTTCCGGCGGGGCCTGGATGTCGGCGGCGGTCACCGGGCCAGCGCCCTGCACTTCCAGCCGCATCCGGGAGATATCGGTGTTGACCAGGCGCAGGCGCAGTTGCTTGACATGCAGGATGAACTGCATCATGTCCTCGCGCACGCCCGGGATAGCCGAAAACTCGTGCGGCACGTCCGTCACCCGAATCGAGGTGACCGCCGCCCCCGGCAACGACGCCAGCAGCACCCGCCGCAGCGCATTGCCCAGTGTCGTACCATAGCCGCGCTCCAGCGGGCCGATCACGAACTTGCCGTACTCCGACGACATGGCCGTGCTCTCGATCTTCGGCATGACCAGATTATTGATAGCCAAAGTTCATTCTCTCCCTCGAGTGACGAGTGATGAGAGACGAGTTCGGCGCCTCACACAAAGACACAAAGAAGCAAAGGACGCAAAGAGGAATCATTCTGGCTTTGCGCTCTTGCTAGGCTTTGCATTCTTGGCGTGAGCCTCTTCCCTCGTAACTCGCAACCCACAACTCGTAACTCGCTTAGCGCGAGTAGTACTCCACGATCAACTGCTCGTTGAGCGAGATGTCGATGTCCTCGCGGGCCGGCGCGTGCAGCACGCGACCCGACAGGTTCCCGGCATCGACGACCAGCCAGCGTGGCACGCGGCGGTCGTCAAAGTTCTGGCGCAGGTCTTTGAAGTAAGTCCGGCGCATGCTCTCCGGGCGAACCGCCACCACGTCATCAGCCGAAACCAGCGCCGAAGGGATGTTGGTCTTGCGGCCGTTCAACAGGACGTGGCCGTGCTGCACCAACTGGCGCGCCTGGGGCCGCGATTCTGCCAGCCCCATTCGGTATACCACGTTGTCGAGCCGCTGCTCCAGAATAGCCAGCAAGTTGTAGCCGGTCAGACCCTTCTGGCGCGAGGCGCGCTCAAAGTAGCGGCTGAACTGCCGCTCCATGACGCCATAGATGCGGCGCGCCTTCTGCTTCTCGCGCAACTGGCGCAAATAGTCCGACGCGCGCCCGCGGCGGAATTGATTTTCTTTACCATGCTGCCCCGGCGGATACGTGCGACGCTCCACCGAGCACTTGGGGGTCAGACAACGCGACCCCTTCAGAAAAAGCTTTTCACCTTCCCGGCGACAAAGCCGGCAAACAGGTCCAGTATAACGCGCCAACTTAGGTACCTCCTATTGAGTACCGCCGCCCAGACCTCAGAGGTCTTCTGAGACCTCTAAGGTCTAGCGGTCAGGATGGGGAGAGGTTTACAGGCTTGGCGACCCTTCCTCCCTCTCCGGGCTAACCACTAGCCACTAATCACTAGATACGACGCTTCTTCGGCGGCCGGCAGCCGTTGTGCGGAACCGGCGTGATGTCCTGAATCGACGTGACCCGAATACCACTGGCCTGGATGGAGCGAATGGCGGCCTCGCGGCCGGGGCCGGGGCCTTTCACCACCACATCCACCTCTTGCACGCCGTTCTCCACGGCGATGCGGGCCGCGTTCTGGCCGGCCAGACGGGCGGCATAGGGCGTCGATTTGCGCGAACCCTTGAAACCGGCCGCCCCGGCGCTGGACCAGGCCACGGTGTTGCCCTTGGTATCGGTAATCGTCACGATGGTGTTGTTGAAGGCGGCGTAGATATGAGCCTGCCCCTTCGGCACCATCTTCCGGACTTTCTTGCGCGTCGTTTGTGCTTGTCTTCTGTTGCGTCCCATCATACCTCCGCAAAACTACGAATGACGAGGGAAGACGCTCACGCCAAGACGCAAGGGAGCAAAGGATACCAGGCAGAACCGTTTTGACTTCGCGTTCTTGGTAAACTTTGCGCGCTTGGCGTGAGCTTCCTCACTTGCCGTTCGTCACTTACTTGCCGCCCTTGCGCCGGCCACGCCCGGCCACGGTCTTCTTGGGGCCTTTGCGCGTGCGCGAATTGGTGCGCGTGCGCTGGCCGCGCGCCGGCAGGTGTCGCCGGTGGCGCAGGCCCCGGTAGCTGCCGATCTCGCCCAGGCGCTTGATATTCATCGCCACTTCGCGGCGCAAGTCACCCTCGACGGTATGCTCTTTCTCGACCAGTTGGCGCAGCCGCGTCACCTCGGCCTCCGACAGGTCGCGCACCCGCGTATCCGGGTTCACGTCCGCCTGGGCCAGGATGTTGTGGCTGGTCGTCCGGCCGATGCCATAGATATAGGTCAGACTGATCTCGACGCGCTTATTACGCGGAATGTCCACACCTGCGATACGTGCCATGCTGCCTCTCTTACCCCTGACGCTGCTTATGATTCGGGTCACTGCAAATCACGCGCACAACACCGTTGCGCTTGATGATCTTGCACTTCGGACAACGCCGCTTGACAGATGATGATACTTTCATAATCTCCACTCTTCGAGGTGCGGCCCACTTTCCGAAGTGGGTTGCACCGAGTGGGCAGACACGTAGGTCTGCCCCTACCTGACCGATGCCCGCTGTCCGGTGATGACCGTCTGCAAATCGTGTTGCACGGCCTCAACGGACTGCTGGCCGTTCACCTCGGCCACCAGGCCGCGCTGGTCATAGTAGTCCAGCAGCGGCTTCGTCTGTTCCTCGTAGACACGCATCCGGGTGCGGATGGTGTCCTCGCTATCATCGACGCGCCCCTCGATCTGGGCCCGGTTCAGCAGGCGGCGCACCAGTTCCTCGCGCTCCACAATGATGTGGGGCACGCAGGTAATGCGCCCGCCCAGCTCGGCCAGCAGGTCGGCCAGCGCGTCGGCCTGGGCGATCGTCCGCGGGAAACCATCCAGGATGGCCCCGTGGGCGGCATCGGGCTGCGAGAGCCGCTCGCGCACCATGGCGATGGTCACACCGTCGGGCACAAGCTCGCCCTTGTCCATATAGCTGCGAGCCAGTTGGCCCAGCTCCGTCGAATGCTTCAAGTTGTAACGAAACAGGTCGCCCGTTGACACCTGCGGCAGGCCCAGGGATTGCTCCAGCATCTTGGCCTGCGTTCCCTTGCCCGCTCCCGGCGGCCCTATCAGAACGATGTACCGCTTCACGTTGGCCCCCATGTAGGGGCTAGGGGTTAGGGACTGGGGACTAGGGAAGAGAGTTCTTCCCCTAATCCCTAGCCCCTAGCCCCTAGCTCTTGATAAACCCTTCGTAATGCCGCATCAACAGTTGCGCCTCGAGTTGGCGCATGGTGTCGATGACCACACCGACGACGATGATGAGGCCGGAACCGCTGATGACCAGCACGCTCCGCTCCAGGCCGGGGATCTGCAAGACCACCGCCACCACCGCCATAATGCCCGGCAAAATGGCGATCAGACCCAGGAAGAGCGCGCCCACGAGCGTGATGCGGCGCACGACCGACATGAGGTAGGTCTCCGTCCGCTTGCCGGGGCGAATGCCGGGGATGAAACCGCCCTGCCGTTGTAACGTCTCCGGCAGGTTTTGCTGCCGCACCATCACGTCCGTATAGAAGAACGTGAACGCCACCACCATAATGAAATAGAGAACCCAGTAAACGGTAAAGGCGACCGGCGCCGTCGTGACATCCTGTTGCGTGCCGAACTGGCTTACCGTAGTGGCTACGCGGTCAATGAAGCTGCCGCTGCCGCTGATGAACAGGCCAGATAGGAGTGGAAATAGGGTCAGGATCGACTGGGCGAAGATAATCGGGATCATGCCCGCCGTGTTGACTTTTAACGGTATATAGGTGCTCTGACCCTGATAAATCTTACGCCCGCGCACCCGCCGCCCATATTGGACGGCAATGCGCCGCTGTCCCTCCTGAATAATGACGATGACCAGCACCGTAAGCACCAGATAGATCAGGAAAGTGACAATCGAGAACACCCGCGCCGCCGTCGTCTCCAGGGTGAACATTTGCGCCAGGCTGGGAATGATGCCCGACACGATGCCGCCAAAGATGATCAGCGAGATGCCCTGGCCGACGCCCTCTTCGGTGATGCGCTCGCCCAACCAGATGGCGAACATCGTGCCGCCCACCATGGCTACCAGGGTAGTCAACGTTGGCAACAGATTCCCGCCGGTGAAACCGAAGTTGGGCATGATCGACTCGACGCCGCCGGTGAGGCTGGCGCCGACGAGGCGAATCTGGCCGATGGCCTGCAGGAACGCCAGCGGAACCGTCAGGTAGTACGTATACCGGTTCAGCTTGTTGCGTCCCGACTCGCCTTCCGACTGTAGCTCCTCGAACTGCGGGATGATGGGCGTCAGCAATTGGATGATAATGGAGGCCGTGATATAGGGATACACGCCCATGGCCATCACCGAGAAATTGCTAACCGCCCCGCCCGAAAGCAGGTCCAGAAAGTCCACCACCGAGTTGCCCGTTCGCTGCGACGTGAACAATAACCACGCCTGGAGGTCTACGCCCGGCACCGGGATGTTAGCCAGCAGGCGATAGATCACCAGCATGGCGATGGTATACAGGATGCGCCGGCGCAGGTCAGGCAAGGTAAAGGCGGCGCGTATTGAGTCAATCATGATGTATCTCCCAGAGAAGAATCCGCGAATTAGGCAGATTGAGCAGATTTCTCAAAGGGAATCACTTCCGCTTTGCCGCCGGCGGCCTCGATCTTCTCTTTGGCCGTGGCCGAGAAGCGATGCGCCTGGACGGTCATTGCCAGTTCGACTTCCCCCTCACCGAGGATTACCACCGGCCGGGTCGTCTTCTTGATCAATCCGATAGCCGCCATGAGTTCCGGCTCGACAACTTCATCGCCGAAATCGAACTCGGCCAGGCGCTCCAGGTTAACCACCTGATACTCCACGCGGCGGATATTGGTGAAGCCGCGCTTGAAGGGCAGACGGCGGGCGAGCGGCAACTGGCCGCCCTCAAAGTAGGGGCCTTTGATGCCGCCGCTGCGCGCGCCCTGGCCCTTGGTGCCACGGCCGGCCGTCTTACCCTGGCCGGCCGAGATGCCGCGGCCAACGCGCTTGCGCGACTTCTTCGAGCCCGGGGTGGGGCTTAGTTCGTTGAGTTTCATCTCACCACACTCTCCTCAGGCTGACCGCCTGAGCCTGGGCAGACACGCCGGTCTGCCCCTACGATTGCACCGATTCGACAGTCAGCAGGTGGCCGACACGGTTGATCATGCCACGAATCGCGGGCGTGTCGTCGCGCTCGATCGTCTGATAGAGTCGCTTGAAGCCGAGGGCCTTGATGGTGGCCTTCTGGCGCTCGGTATACCCGATGGCGCTCTTGCTATAGGTGATGCGTAGCTTTGCCATTTTCTTCTCCCAGAGATAGGGGTTAGAGGTCAGGGAAGAACACGCTTCCCTAGAACCTGGTCCCTACCCGCGGCCCCAGAAGGGCGCGACCTCCGCCGGGTCCTTGCCGCGATCGGCGGCGACCTGGCGCGAATCCATCAACTGGTTGAGGCCATCCATCGTCGCCATCATGACGTTCAGCACGTTGGCGCTGCCCAGCGACTTGGTCAGGATGTCGCGGTAACCGGCGGCCTCGATGACGGCGCGCACGCCGCCACCGGCGATGACGCCCGTACCCGGCGAAGCCGGCTTCAGCAGCACCTTGGCCGCGCCGTGGCGACCCATCACCTCGTGCGGCAGCGTCGTGCCATAGATGGGCACGCTGACCATGTCCTTGCGCGCGGCTTCGAGCGCCTTGCGGATCGAGTCCGGCACAGTACGCGCCTTGCCGATGCCGACGCCGACTTTGCCGCGGTTATCGCCGACGACGACCGTCACGCGAAAGGCAAAGCGCCGGCCGCCCTTGACGACCTTGGCCACGCGGGCGATGTCGATGATGCGCTCGTCGAACTCATCCTTCTGCTCGCCGCGAAAGCCGCCTTGTTGTCTTCTCTGACCCATTTCTATCTCCTAGTGGACAGTGGTCAGTGACCAACGACTAGGTGGAAGCCCTTCTTCCCTAGTCCCTGGCCCCTAGCCCCTGGTCCCTATAACTTGAGTCCACCCTCGCGCGCGCCGTCGGCCAGGGCCTTGATGCGGCCGTGATAAAGGTAGCCGCCGCGATCGAAGACCACTTCCTGAATGCCCGCGTCCAGCGCCCGTTGGGCAACCAGCTTGCCCACCAGCGTGGCCTGCTCTTGCTTCTTCTTGCCCGCCAGTTGACCGGCGACTTCCTTATCGACCGTGGAGGCCGAGGCCAGCGTATGGCCGGTGGTGTCGTCGATCACCTGGGCGTAGATGTGGTGCAGGCTGCGAAACACGTTGAGACGCGGCCGCTCGGCCGTGCCCGAAATTTTCATGCGAATACGACGCTGCCGCCGCTTCCGTGCATCATTCCCGTTTGTTGCCATTTCGTTCTCCTAGTGGTTAGTGGTCAGTGACTAGTGACTAGTGGAAGACTGTCTTCCCTAGTCCCCAGCCCCTAGTCCCTATCCTCTAGACCTTGCCTGTCTTGCCCGCCTTGCGCCGCACGATTTCCTTTTCATAGCGGATGCCCTTGCCTTTATACGGCTCGGGCGGGCGGGTCTTGCGCACGCGGGCGGCCACTTCACCGACAAACTCCTTGTCGATGCCGCTGACGATGACCTTCCGGCCGCGTTCTTCGACGGCGTAGGTGACGTCGCGCTCCGGCTCGAAGTAGACCGGGTGGGAGTAACCCACGTAGAGCACGAGCCGCTGGCCGCTCATCTCGGCGCGATAGCCGACGCCCTCGATCAGCAGGACTTTGTTATAGCCGGCGCTGACGCCGGTCACCATGTTATTCAACAGCGCGCGCGTCAGGCCGTGGAGCGACCGGTGTTGCCGGCTATCTGACGGCCGGGTCACACTCAGCGTGCTGTTGTCCATTGCAATCGCCATATCTGGGTGCAACGTCCGCGACAGCGTGCCCTTGGGGCCTTTCACGGCCACGTTCGAGCCATCGATATCGATGGTCACGCCCTTTGGCAGTTCAATTGGCGCTTTACCAACTCGCGACATTGTATTCTCTCCTGTGGCTCAGGCTCAGCCTATCAGGCTGAACTACCACACCTTGCAGAGCAACTCGCCGCCCAGACCGAGCTGGCGCGCCTTCTGGTCCGTCATCACGCCGCGGGAGGTGGTGACAATGGAAACGCCCATGCCGCTCAGAACCCACGGGATTTCCCGCTTGCCGACGTAGATGCGACGGCCGGGGGAGCTGACACGCTGCAGGCCATTGATGACCGGACGACGTTCGCGCCGGCGCTCGGTCGCGCCGCCGCCTACGTAGCGCAGGCGGATGACGAGCGTCGGGAATTTATTCTGGGTCTTGCCGGGTTGCGCGGCCGGCTCAGCGCCTTCCGCGGCGGTCACGCCGCCAACAACCTCGTAGCCCTCGATGTAGCCCTCGTTCTTCAGCACTTCGGCAATGGCCACCTTCACCTTGGAGTGGGGCATGGCCACGGTCGGCTGTTGCCGTTCGAGGGCGTTGCGCATGCGGGTTAGCATGTCGGCAATCGGATCAGTCATAGACATGGTTCAATACCTCACCAACTCGATTTGACGACACCCGGGATGTTGCCCTTCAGCGCCTGTTCGCGGAAGCAGATGCGGCACAGGCCAAAGCGACGGATGTAGCCACGCGGGCGACCGCACAATTGGCAGCGGTTGCGCACCCGCACCCGATACTTCCGCTTCGTTTCACGCGCGATCATTGATTTCTTTGCCATACGAATTCTTCCTTAGGGACTAGGAATCAGGGAAGTACGCTCTTCCTCTGTCCCTAGAACCTAGACTGCCTCCGCAGCTTCACGACGGAAAGGCATGCCCATGAGCGCCAGCAGGCGGCGGCCCTCTTCGTCGGTACGGGCCGTGGTGACGATGGTCACCTCCATGCCCCGAATCTTGTCGATCTTGTCATAATCCACTTCCGGGAAGATCAACTGCTCCCGGAGGCCCAGGGTATAGTTGCCGCGGCCGTCGAAGGCCTCGGGCGAAATGCCCTGGAAGTCACGCGTGCGGGGCAAGGCGACGTGAATGAGGCGGGCCAGGAAGGCCCACATGCGCTCGCCGCGCAGGGTGACCTTGACGCCAATGATGCGCCCCTCGCGCAGCTTGAAGCCGGCGATGGATTGCTTGGCCTTGGTCAGCACCGGCTTCTGGCCGGTGATGGCGGTGATGTCATTGGTCGCGAATTCAATCGCCTTGGCGTTGTCGAGCGCCTCGCCCAGACCGACGTTAACCACGACTTTGGTGATGCGCGGGACCTGCATGATGCTGGAGTAGTCGAACTCCTTCATGAGGGCCGGGGCCACTTCGTCGCGGAACAGCTCGGGCAGGGGCGTAAATTTCGTTGCCATTCAAATATCTCCTGGCGATTTGCCAAATCGCCCTACAACTACTCCACCAGCTTCACGTTGGACACGTGGATGGGCGCCTCAAACTCGATGACGCCACCCTGAGCCCGCGAGCGCCCGCCGGTCGGCCGGGCCTTCTGGTGCTTCTTGACAATATTAACGCCGGAGACGACGATCATCTGCTTCTTCGGGTAGACGCGCTGCACCGTGCCGCGAACGCCCTTGAAGTTGCCGGAGATGACTTCTACCGTATCGTTGACTTTAATTCGCATGGCGTACCTCTTAGGGACTAAGTGCTAGGGGCTAGGTTCTAGGAAAGAATCTTCTTCCCTAGCATCTAGTCCCTAGTCCCTAGAACCTATCATAGTGATTCCGGGGCCAGGGACAGGATGCGGCCAAAGCCTTTGTCGCGCAGTTCGCGGGCCACCGGCCCGAAGATGCGCGTGCCAACCGGATTCTTACCCTCGGCGTCCAGGATAACGGCGGCGTTGTCGTCGAAGCGGATGTAGCTGCCGTCCTCGCGCTTATATTCTTTGGTGGTGCGGACGATGACAGCCTTGACCACCGCGCTCTTCTTCACCGTCGCGTTGGGCGTGGCTTTCTTCACCGTCGCGGTCACCACATCACCCACGGTCCCATAGCGCCGGCGCGAGCCGCCCATGACCTGGATGACCAGTAGTTCGCGAGCCCCTGAGTTGTCGGCCACATTGAGACGACTTTCTTTTTGGATCATGACAACCTCGTTTAGTAACCAGTAGTCAGTGGTCAGTGATCAGTAGTAGCTGATCACTGACCACTGTCCACTGATCACTTCTTATTGGGCTCGCTCCAGAACGTTGACGAGCGCGAAGCGTTTTTCGCGGCTGTAGGGGCGGGATTCGATGATCTCCACCCGGTCACCCACGCGGCACTCATTATTTTCGTCGTGCGCCTTATACTTGCGGGCGCGGCTGATGACCTTGCCATAGATGGGATGGCGCTTCACCGTGGCCACGGACACGACGATGGTCTTATCCATTTTGTCGCTGGTTACAACGCCCACCAGACGTTTACGTTGATCTCGCATCTTGTCCTCTCGAAGTAGTTACTAGTTGTTAGTTGATAGTTGTTAGTTGTTGGTTGAAGAACCGTGTTCCCCAATCTCTATCCCCTAAACCCCTATAACCTATGCCCTAGCAACCACGGGGCGGGTAGCCTTGTTCAGGTTGACGTTCGCCGTAGCCAAGCGCTTGCCGGCCTTGTCGTTGAATTCGACCTGCCAGGCGCTGTCCTCGTAGACGTAGCGGGCGTTAGCTTGCCACTCTTTGCCGGCCAGGCGCTCGGCGACGGCCGGGTCAGCGGCGGCGGCATCGGTAGCCAGTTGCCGTTGGTGCAGCACCGTCTCGATCTGGGCCACCTGGCGGCGCACCTGGCGCAGGCGGGCGGTATTCTCCAGCCGGGCAGACGCCTTCTGGAAGCGCAAGTTGAAGATCTCTTCACGCGCATCTTCGAGCGTCTTCTGCAGCTTGTCGCTGCTCATTTGGTTCAATTCGACGATGCCGGCCATTAGAGAGCCTCCTCGCGCGAGATAACCTGCGTTTTGATGGGCAGCTTGTACCCGGCCGAACGCAACGCGGACAGAGCGATCTCGTCGGGCACGCCGGACACCTCGAAGATGACCCGGCCCGGCTTGACAACGGCGACCCAGTGGTCGACGGAGCCTTTGCCCTTGCCCATGCGCGTCTCAGCCGGCTTGGCCGTGACGGGCTTATCCGGGAAGATGCGAACCCAGTACTTGCCGCGGCGGCGCATCTCGCGGACGATGGAGCGGCGAATCGCCTCGATCTGGCGGCTGGTGATCCAGCCCGGCTCCAGGGCCTGCAAGCCAAATTCACCGTTGAGCAGAGTCGAGCCGCCCTTGGCCATGCCGCGCATCCGGCCCCGGAATTGCTTGCGATATTTCACGCGTTTTGGCATTAACATGTCGTTTACTCCGACGACAGTGGTCGGTGGTCAGTGGTCAGCTGTCAGTTTAAGATACTGACCGCTGACCACTGACCACAAATCACTGACCACTACTCACTAATATAGACATCCGTAGCCGTGGCTTCGCGGGCGGCGCGCTGGGGCAGGATTTCGCCATTATAGACCCAGACCTTGACGCCAATGCGGCCATAGGTGGTCAGGGCCTCGGCGAAGCCATAGTCAAGGTCAGCGCGGATCATGTTGCGAGGCACGCGCCCCTCCCACAACTTCTCGTTGCGGGCCATTTCCGAGCCGGCCAGCCGGCCGCTGGCCTCGATGCGAATGCCCTTGACGCCGGCGCGCATGGCCTGGAGGACAGCGCGCTTCATCGCCCGGCTGTGAGCGATACGACGCTCCAATTGACCGGTGATGTTCTCGGCAATGAGTTGCGCGTTGGCGTCCGGCTGGGTGATCTCCTCGACCTCGACGCGAACGGTCTTGCCGGTGGCGTCCTTCAGCTTCTGGCGCAAGTCCTTGACGGCCGCGCCTTTGCGGCCAATGACGATGCCCGGCCGCGCGGTGTGGATGGTCACTTGCACCTGGTTGGGGAAGCGCTCAATCTCGACCTTGGCCACGCCCGCCGCGGCCAGGTCATTCTTCACCATGCGACGGATAGCGATGTCCTCGTGGAGCAAGTCCCGATAGCGACCGCCCTCGGCGTACCACCGTGCGTTCCAGTCGCGGATGTACTTCAGGCGAAAACCTACTGGATGTACTTTACGTCCCATAATATCTCCCAAAGTAGGGGCCAGGGGCCAGGGGCCAGGTTCCAGGGGAAGAATCTCTTACCCCGGAGCCTGGAACCTGGAACTCTGGAACCTAGCCAGCCGCCTCCCGCTCTGCCAGAATGACGGTAATGTGCGACGAACGACGGACGATCGGGCGGAAGCGGCCACGACCGGCAAAGCGGCCACCGTGGGGGGCCTTGCGGTGGCGCGGCCCCTCATCGGCCCAAATCTCGCTGATTACCAACTCATCCATCTCCAGCCCGTAGTTCTCTTCGGCATTAGCCACAGCCGACGAGACCAGCTTGAACACCGGCTCGGCCGCCGCCTGGGGCATGAAGCGCAAGGCGTCGAGCGCCTGAGACGCGCCCATGCCGCGCACGGCGTTCACGACAAGCCGCACCTTCTGCGTGCTCATCGGGATGTGACGGACGATGGCCTTGACTTCAAAAGCATTAGTCGTTGCATTTGTAGCCATGGTTACTTCCGTCCCTTCTTTTCCGACCTGGCGACGTGGCCGCGGAAAGTGCGCGTGGGCGCGAATTCGCCCAGTTTGTGGCCGACCATATTCTCGGTGACGTAGATCGGGATGTGCCGGCGGCCATCGTAGACGGCGATGGTGTGGCCGACCATCTGCGGGAAGATGGTGCTGGCGCGCGACCACGTCCGGATAACCTGGCGCTTCCGCGAGCTATTCAGATCCTCCACCTTCTTCAGCAGCTTCGGATCGATAAAAGGCCCTTTCTTTAATGAACGTGACATGCTCTGTCCTCCGGTCTAGTGACCAGCGGCTAGAGAAGCTCGCGCTTCCCTAGTCCCCAGTCCCTATCCCCTAGTCCCTATCTGCGCTTCTTGCCGCGGCGGCGGAAGATATATTTGTCCGTCGCCTTGTTATTGCGTGTGCGCTTGCCCAACGCCACCTTGCCCCACGGGGTCTTCGGGCTGGGCATACCGATCGGGGCCGTGCCCTCGCCGCCGCCATGAGGATGGTCGCGCGGAGTCATGGCCGTGCCGCGCACGGTGGGCCGTATGCCCATGTGGCGCTTGCGACCGGCCTTGCCCAGCTTGATGTTGCCATGCTCGACGTTGCCGACCTGGCCGATGGTGGCCAGGCAGTCCTGCGAAATGTAGCGCTCTTCGCCGGAAGGCAGGCGGATGGTGGCATACTGGGGATGATCCTTAGCCATCAACTGCGCCGAGACGCCGGCCGAACGCACCAACTGGCCGCCGCGCCCCGGGTAGATCTCGATGTTGTGAATGAGCGTGCCCAGCGGGATGTTGCGCAGGGGCAGGGTATTGCCCGGGCGAATCTCGGCCTTGGCGCCGCTGACGACCTGGTCGCCAACCTTGACGCCTAGCGGGGCCAGGATGTAGCGCTTGTCGCCGTCGGGATAGACCAACAAGGCAATGCGGGCCGACCGGTTGGGGTCATACTCGATAGACGCCACGCGACCAGGAATATTGGCCTTGTCGCGCTTGAAGTCGATGTCGCGATAGAGCCGCTTGCTGCCGCCGCCGCGATGGCGCACGGTCACCTT
>NZ_JAYRVJ010000101.1:0-4418 GCF_041918635.1 Promineifilum sp. (SeqCode) | reverse complement strand
TCGTCCATCCGCTCGTTCACGTCGCCGATGATGATGTCCACGATCTGGCGGATATCCTCCGGTTGCAACTGGCGGAAGACGATGACACTGTCGAGCCGGTTCAGGAACTCCGGCCGGAAGTTGCGCTTGAGTTGTTCCATCAACTTCTTCTGCATGTCGCGGTAGTTCTCTTCGACGAGCACGGCTGCGTCCTGCTTGAAGTTGAAGCCCAGGCCCCCGCCCTTCTTGATCATGTCCGCCCCCACGTTGGAGGTCAGGATGATGATGGCGTTGCGGAAGTTGACCTTCTGCCCCTTGGCGTCGGACAGGTGGCCCTCCTCCATGATCTGGAGCAGCAGGTTGAACGCCTCCGGGTGGGCCTTCTCAATCTCGTCAAAGACGACGATGGAGTAGGGCCGGCGGCGCACCGCTTCGGTCAGCTGCCCGGCGTCCTCGTAGCCGACGTAGCCGGGTGGCGAGCCGACCAGACGGGCGACATTGTGGCGCTCCATGAACTCTGACATGTCGAGTTGCACCAGGGCGTCCTCGCTGCCGAACAGGAAGGTCGCCAGCGCCTTGGTCAGCTCCGTCTTGCCCACGCCCGTCGGGCCGAGGAACATGAACGAGCCAATGGGCCGGCGCGGGTCCTTCAGACCGGCGCGGGCGCGGCGGACGGCCTTGGAGATGGCGTTAATCGCGTCCTTCTGGCCGACAATGGCTTTCTCCATCTCCTCTTCCATGCGCAGCAGGCGGGCCGACTCTTCCTCAGTCAGTTGGTAGACTGGGATGCCCGTCCACATGGACAGGACTTCGGCCACGTCCTCGGCCGTCAGTACGGCCGAGTCGCTGAACTCGTTTCGCCCGGCGCGCAGTTCGTCCAACTGGTGTTGAATCTCTTCTTCCTGCTCGCGGATGCGCGTGGCGTCGTCGTAGCGGCCGGCCTCGACCGCCTCGTTGCGCTGCACGCGCAGGTCGCGCAGGGAGTCATACGCCTCGCGGATGTCGGTTGGCTGCTGCACGCGGTACATGCGCACGCGCGACGCGCCTTCGTCGATCAGGTCGATGGCCTTGTCGGGCAGGAAGCGCTCGGTGACGTAGCGGGTGGACAGGAAGACGGCGGCCTCGATGGCCTCGTCCGATATGAGCAGGTTGTGGTGCTGCTCATAGGCGCCCTTGATGCCCTTGAGGATCTGGACGGTTTCCTCGGAGCTTGGCTCATCGACGTGGACGGGCTGGAAGCGGCGCTCCAGAGCGGCGTCGCTCTCGATGTACTTGCGGTACTCGTCCATCGTCGTCGCGCCGATGCACTGCAACTCGCCGCGGGCCAGCGACGGCTTCAGGATGTTGGCCGCGTCCACCGAGCTGCCGGCCGACCCCGCCCCGACGAGCATGTGCACCTCGTCAATGAACAGGATGGCGTCGCTCGACTTAAGCTCCTCGATGACGCGCTTCAGCCGCTCCTCGAACTGGCCGCGGTACATCGTGCCGGCGACCAGGCTGCCTACGTCCAGCTGCAGGACGCGCTTGTTGTGCAGCGACTCCGGAACCTGGCCGTCCACGATGCGCTGGGCCAGTCCCTCGACGATGGCCGTCTTGCCCACGCCGGGCTGGCCGATGAGCGCCGGGTTGTTCTTGGTGCGGCGGGCCAGGATTTGGATGACGCGCTCGATCTCCGTCTCGCGGCCGATGACCGGATCCAGCGCATACTCTTGCGCCAGCGCGGTCAGATCAGTCGCCAGTTGGTCGACCAGAGGCGTCTTGCTCTTCTCTTTCTTCTGCGGCGGCTGACGCCGCTGCGGTTGCTGCTGGGTCTGTGACGACTCGGAGGTCGCCACCGGGCTTTCCTTCAACATCCGGCGCGTCTGGCGGCGGATTTGCTCGGCGCTGATGCCGAACTTGCGCAGCACGTCAATCGCCAGCCCTTCGTTCTGCCGGGCCAGGCCCAATAGCAGGTGCTCGGTGCTGATATAGTGCTGCCCCATGCGCCGCGCTTCTTCGACCGCGTACTCCAGGATGCGCTTGGTGCTGGGGGAAAGCTCCGTCTTGGTGAAGGGGGTGCGGGTTCCTTGCCCGCCCGAGAGGCGCTCGACCATCGCCTGCACGCGCGACACTTCCAGGCCGAGCTCGCGCAGCACGCGACCGGCCACGCCTCCTTCCTCCAATAGCAAGCCGATGAGAACGTGCTCGCTACCGATATAACTGTGGTTGAGACGTTCTGCCTCTTCCTGGGCCAGACTCAACACCCGGCGGGCGCGTTGAGTGAATCGTTCCCAATTTTTAGAGTTCACGGCTTTCCACCTCTCGGAGACAATCCACAGATTTCACCGATTTCACAGATTTGGGGCATACGCCCCAAATCTGTGAAATCCGTTTAAGCCGCGGGTGCTCCTTCAACAGAAACTCAATACCACGGACTGGTACTCGCCATTACAACGGATTCAACATCGCCAGGTCTTCCTCGATGTACTTGGCGGACGCCACCTGGCGCACGCTCAGGCCCACCTGGCGCTGCTTCGAGTCGAGGCGGATGATGCGCACCGTGACCCGGTCGCCCGGCTTCACGATGTCGCGCGCCTGTTCGACGCGGTCTTCCGCCAACTCAGAGATATGGATCAGCCCCTCCAGCTGATAGTCGTCATCGACGCGGGCAAAGGCGCCAAATTTGGTCAGGCGGGTGATCTCGGCTTCGACGAGCTGACCGACCCGGTACAGCTCCTCGATGCGGCTCCACGGATCCGCTTCCAGCCGTTTCATGCTCAGGGCCACGCGCTGCCGCTCCTGGTCTACGCTGAGAACCTGGACCTTCACGCGATCGCCCTTCTGCACCAGGTCGCCCGGCTTCTGGATGCGCTTCCAACTCATCTCCGACAGGTGCACCAGCCCCTCGACCCCGCCGATGTCCACGAACGCGCCGAAGTCGGCCAGATTGACGACCTGGCCCTCGAAGACCGCGCCTTCCTGCAAGGAGCCGAACAGCTCGGTCTTGCGGGCCTGGCGAATCTCGCGCGAGGCGGCTTGCTCGGAGAGGATCAGGCGGTTGCGCGGCCGGTCGACCTCGATGACCTTGGCCAGCATCGGCTGGCCGATCAACGCCTGATAGGAGCGCTGGCGGTTGTCGCCGTCGATCTCTTGCAGCCGGTCACGGCGCAGTTGCGAGTTGGGCACGAAACCGCGCAGTTGGCCGACGCTGACGAGGACGCCGCCCTTGTTGAAGCCGACGATCTCGGTCTCCAGCGCTTCCTGCGACTCGAGCAGATCGTTGGCGACTTGCCAATCGCGCTCCTCGGCCGCGCGGCGGAACGACAGGATGATGTTGCCGTTGTTGTCCTCGGGGTTGGCGACGAAGACGAGGATTTCCTCCCCTTCCTGAAGCTGCGCCCGCGTCGTCGAGTCATAACTCGACGTTTCCTGAGAGGGGATGACCCCCTCGGACTTCGCCCCAATGTCGACCAATATTTCGTTGTTACGGAAAGCTACGATGCGGCCCGGGCGGATTTCGCCGGCGCTAGGAAGATAGACTTCCTCCGTCAGGAGAAAGCTCATGGGGTGTTCCCCGCCACCAAAGTCAGAGTCAATCATGTTGCTAAGATTCCCACCTGCGCCAGGGTGACCCCAGCGCCCATTTTCGAGCGATTATACTGTGTTTAGGCCGCTTGGCAATAGCACTAATCTCCTGTATACCTAGCCAAATGGCCGGCCGACTGCACGCTTTCTCAGACGAACGGGCCGCCGCCGCGCGCCGGTGGTCGCGCCGGCTCTTCCCAATTTTCCTGTTTCTGCTGGCCCTGCTGCCGCGGCTGGTAGCCATCGGCTGCTACGTGACGCCGGACGAGCCAACCTGGGTTTACCGCTCGGTCGAGTTCCGCGCGGCGCTACGGGACGGGCGCTGGGCCGACACGCTCGTCGCCGGGCATCCGGGCGTGACGACGACGTGGCTGGGCGCGCTGGGCATGACGGTCCAGATGGCGCTGTCGGCCGAGGCCCGCGCCGCCCACGACTGGCTGGGGCGCGTGGCCTTCCTGACGCCCGACAACGTGGCCGCGTTCGAGCGGCTGGCGGTGCTGCTGAGCGGGGGGCGGGTGGCCGTGGCCCTGGTCAACAGCCTGGGCGTGGTTGCCGTCTACTATCTGGCGCGGCGGCTGTGGGGCGAGCGGGCCGCCGTGCTGGCCGGTCTGCTGCTGGCGTTCGACCCCTTCCTGGCCGGGCTGTCGGGGCTGCTCCACGTGGACGGCCTGAGCGCCACCTTCGCCACGCTGGCGCTGCTGGCCCTGGCCTGTGGGCGGCAGGTCGCGGAGGGTGGGCGCGGCCGGGCGCTGTCCTGGTTTGCGCTCTCCGGGGCGATGGCTGGGCTGGCCGCGCTCAGCAAGACGCCGGCGCTGGCCTTGCTGCCAGTGGCCGGGCTGGCCTTGCTCTGGCCGCTGGCCCGCGACCGGTCGCGC
>NZ_JAYRVJ010000100.1:0-3067 GCF_041918635.1 Promineifilum sp. (SeqCode) | reverse complement strand
GTCGATGACGCTCGTCTCGGGGTCGGCGGCGTCGGCGGCCAGCTCGACCAGGGGCCGGCCGTCGCGGCTGGTGGTCGCCGGGCCGCCGCCGGTGTGGCGCGCGCCGACGCGCTGTACCCACTCGGGCGTCGTCAGGTCGATGATTGGGTCGCCGGCGGCGGAGAGCGTGCGATAGAGTAGTACGTTCCACCGGCCGAAGAGGCCGGGGCTGATGTCCCAAGGGCGGCCGCCGGGGACGCCGCCCGGCTCGGTCAGGCCGGACAGACCCACATCGGCGTGGAAGTTATTAGCGGGGGCGGCAATGAAGGCGGTATCGTGGCAGCCGCTGCCGCAGGTGGTCATGGTGGAGACGGGGTTGCCGGAATCCAGCACGTTCGCGCCGTCCACGTCCAGCAGCGGGAAGGTGGGGTGCATGGGGGCGGGGGCCGGCGCGGACTCCGCTTCCGCGTCCGACGTGGTCCCTTGGGCCAGCACGCCGCGATTGAGAAACAGCAACAGCCCGGCCAGCAGGAGCGCCGCGCCTGTGATCAGTTGGATGGATAGTCGCCTCGTGTGCATGGCAGTGGTCAGTGGTAGGGGCGGGTTTGAAACCCGCCCGTACGTGGTTGTCCGTCGTTCGTCGCTCGTCACCGCCCGCCCCACTCCATCGGGTCGCCGTAATAGCCCAGCGCCGCCCAGTCCATGCGGCCGTTCTCGCCGTGGCAGTCGTAGCACTGCAACGCCTCTTCCTTGGGCTGCACCATGTGATCCATCGACCAGTACATGGCCGTGGGCGCGAAGCCATACTCGCCGCTGAAGGCCAGGCCCGTGTTCGGCTCGTTCAGCCGGAAGGCCGACTCCCAATCGAACGTGTCCCAGAAGCCGCCCTCGCCGGCGGTCATCGGAACCAGCAAGTACTGGTTGACCACGTCGTAGGGCTGGCGGGCGGTGTGGACTTTGAACGGGTAAATCCTGGCCTCGGGGTCGGCGATATCGCCTTGCGGGTCGTTGATCAGGGTCACAGCCGCCGGGTCGATGAGGTCGCCGATCAGATAACGGTCGGCCGCGCCGTTCCACCAGGCGTAGGTGGGCTGCGTGTCGTGCTCGTAGACGAAGTTGCCCTTGATCTTCAGGTAGACGTGCGGGTCTTCGGGCAGCTCCTGGCCGGCGGTCGACCAGTCCCAATCGACCTTGGTGGCGTGGCGCAGCGCGCCCTCGGGGATGTGACACGTCTGGCAGGCGACAGCGTCGGTGTGGCTGCTGATGCGCGCGTCGGCGTGGATGGGTTCGACGTGGCAGTTGGCGCAGGCCAGGGTGTCCTTCACTTCGGGGCTAACCGAGATACTGTGGCCGGTGATCTGGTGATTCTCGCCGCTGTGGCAATCGACGCACTGGAAGTCGAGGCGGCCCATGTGCACGTCAATGCCCGCATCGGGATAGTAGAGGCTCTCGTCCAGGTCGCTGTGCTTGACAGCGTTGCCGCCGCCGCCGTTGAAGTGGCAACTGCCGCAGTTCTGGCGCGTCGGCCGGCCTACGCTCTGAGCCGAGGCGGCCAAATCCACGCCCGCGGCCGGCAGCCCGGCGTCGTCCTTGGCGTAGAGGTTGGCATCGGCGTGGCAGACCAGGCAATCGACCGCGGTCTGCTGGCTGAAGTCGAACGACGCGTCGGCCCAGCCGTAGCCGGCGTGGCAGCTGGTGCAGCCCGTCCAGTTGCCCTGGATGCCGATGCAGAAGTTGTTGAGCTGGTTCTTCTTGCCGACCGTGACCGGCTCGGCGCGGCCGGGCAGCAGCACCGGCTCGCTCTCCCACGTCCAATGGGTGGTCTGCATCATCTCCTGGGCCGAGGTCTCGTGGCACTCTAGGCAGGCGGCGGTCACCTCCTGGCCGGCGGCGTAGGGGCCGGGCAGCAGCGCGGCATGGTCGGTGTGGGCCGGTGTCGGCGCGACGTAGGCCCACGGGTCGGGCGAGACGGCGTCGCCGGATGAGGCGAACAGCAGGACGGGTACGGCGATAAGGAGGGCCGTGACGATCAGACCGACGATCCAGAGGAATCGAAAGTCCTTCATGATGGCTCCGTGATGGCTGGGGAAAGAACATCCGATTGGCGGGTCAGGGAGTCGCGCAGGATTTGGCGCATCATGTCGAGCACGTCGATGACGCGCGGCTCGGTCAGACGGTAAATGACGGCCGCCCCATCGCGCTCGCTGGTGACCAGGTGGCGGTCGCGCAATACCTGGAGGTGGCGGGAGACGGTGGGCTGCGGCATGTTGAGGTCGGCGGCCAGCGCGGAGACGTGGCGTGGCTGCTCGGACAGGGCGTAGAGGATGTAGAGCCGCTTGGGGTCGCCGAGGGCCTGACAGACGCCGGCATGCAGCAGGTTCAACTCATCAAGCGAGGGGGAATCCATTGGCGTTCCTCATGTATTCGGATAAACGAATACATGAGCAGTCTACGCCGATGACGCAGTGCGACATAGTGACATTTGTCATGAAGAAGGGGTGACAGATGTCATGCACAGGGCAGGTGGGCGATTTGGCAAATCGCCCTACAGGTTTGGGGGAGAATGGCGCTAATACTTATTGACAAGCAACACCTCATCATTATACTACTAATACGAATTACTAATACCATTTACCGCACCGCTTGAACTGTCTGTCAGTGAGGAGAGGAAGAGGCGGATGTCTGAAGAGCGCAGGGTGCGCCGTCCCTCGATGGCCGATGTGGCCCGGCTGGCCGGCGTGTCCCAAACGACGGTATCGTTCATCGTCAACGATACGCCGGGAAGCAGCATTCCCCAGGAGACCCGCGACCGCGTTCTGTCCGCTGTGCGCGAGCTGGACTACCGCCCCAACGTCAGCGCCCGTAACCTGCGCACCCAGTCCACCAACCTCATTGGCTACGGCTTCGACGAGCCGTCCGGCGTCACCTCCCACCCCATCCTCGACCAGTTTCTCTATTCGGCCATCCTCAGCCTGGAGGCGGCCGACTACCACCTGTTGACGTTCGTCACCGGCTCGCGAACCGACACCGAGGTGTACGAGGAGCTGTACCGACGGGGCCAGGTGGCCGGCTTCGTGCTGGCCAATAC
>NZ_JAYRVJ010000099.1:0-1898 GCF_041918635.1 Promineifilum sp. (SeqCode) | reverse complement strand
TATGCTAGTATCTGCTCACCCTGCTGTGCGCGAGAGTGTATCTAGCGTTGAGCCACTTATTTTTCCTTGGGAATTAGGATACGTAAGAGGGGATGTAGTAGCCGCAAGGCAAGGCAGTGTACCTCGAGACAAAATTCCCACCTGCGTGAGCAGGTTCAAACAATAGAACATTCACGGTATGGCGGGGGCGCTCTCATTACAGAACGACAGCCGATCGTGTTTTCCGGCAACCGCTGATGGCTTCCCAACCTCGGCGGTTTTTGTTTTCAGCAGAAAGATCTCACGCAAAGACGCAAAGAGCGCAAAGAGAAGAATTCTTTCTCTTCTTTGCGCTCTTTGCGTCTTTGCGTGAGATCTTTCTCCCCTAGGGTGTCAACAGAGTGACCTTTCCCGGCAGCACCCGGTAGCGCACCGTCTCGGCTGACTCGGCGAAGATCTCGCCGTCGGAATGGAGCGGCGTGCCGGGCCGGCTGCGCACGTCGATGGCGGTCACGCGGCGAAAGGTGACGGCCGGGTGCTCGATGTGCTTGCCCTGCATCAGCTTGAGCAAGATGGAGATGACCGCGCCCTTCGACACCTGTGGCGCAAAGACCATATCCAGCTGCCCATCATCCAGCAGCGCGCCGGGGGCCATCATGAAGCCGCCGGTGCGCGGGCTGTTGCAGACCGACAGCAGGTAGGCCGGCCCCTCGTAGCCGCCGCCGTCCCAGGCCAGCGTCATCGTCCACGGCTTCAGCTTGGCCAGCGCGCGGATAAGGGCCACGATGTAGCGTATCTCGCCGGAGAGGCGTTTCATCTTGATGTTTTCCAGCGTCACCATCGGCTCCATGGCCGCGGCGCTGTTGTTGATGAAAAAGCGATCGTTGACCTGCCCGGCGTCGATCTGGCGCGTGCGACCGGCGGCGATGACGGCCACGCTCGCGGCGATCTCCTTCGGCAGTCCGGCCATCAGGTTGAAGTCGTTGGCCGTGCCCAGCGGCACGATGCCGAACGGCTTGGTTGGCCCGTCCCCCGCCGCCCGCAGCAGACCGTTGATGACCTCGTTGATCGTCCCGTCGCCGCCAGCGGCGATGACCGCATCGTAGCCGGCGCGCGCGGCGGCCTCGGCCTCGTCGATGCCCTGGTTGACCGTCTGCGTGATGACCAGATCGCAGTCGACCCCGGCGGCGCGGAAAGCGGCCTCGGTGGCCGGGGCCTGCGCCTTCGCGCCCCAGCGGTTGGCGTAGGGGTTGAGAATGACTTTAACGCGCATGGTTGAGTTGAGAGTTGTTAGTTGTTAGTTGATAGTTGGCGGTCGTTGGCCGTTGGTTCTAGATTACCCTACTGACCTACTACGTACTGCTTACTGATCACTGTTCTCCCAACGCCGCCCGAATCACTCCCGGTCTGTTGGTGATGATGCCAGCCACGCCCAGGCGGGCCAGGCGGCGCGCTTCGTCCGGGTCATCGACCGTCCAGGTGTTGACCCGCACCCCACGGCGGCGCGCCCAACCCATCAGTTCTTCATCGACCAACGTGTGGTCGGGGTGGTCGGCCTCGGCCCGCACCAGCGTGTGTGACAGCCGGAACAGGCGGCTCTCGCGCAGATGGGCGACGGGGACGGAGGCCGGTAAGTGGCGGCGCGCCAGGCGCACGACAAACGGGCTAAAGGACGAGATGAGCACGCGGTCGGCCACGGCGTGGGCGACAATGCGTTGGGCCACGGCCTCGGACAGACCGCCGTCGCTCAGACCCAGCGCCTTCAGTTCGACGTTATAGAGCGTACGCCGGCCCAGCAACTCAAAGATGTCGTCCAAGGTGGGGATGGGGTGTTCGCCGTCGATGGTCAGCAGTTGCAGTTCGGCCAGCGTCATATCGGCCACGCGGCCGGCGCCATCGCAGGTGCGATCCACCGTGTC
>NZ_JAYRVJ010000098.1:0-5330 GCF_041918635.1 Promineifilum sp. (SeqCode) | reverse complement strand
ACCATCACCATCGGCACGCCCGCCCCCCGGGCGATGTAGTAGAAGCCGCTGCGCCACACCTTGGGCACGCTGCGCTTCCCCTCCGGCATGATCGCCAGCCATAACGTCTCGCGTTCGTTGAACTCGTCCACCATCTGTGAGACGAAGTCGCGCGTCCGGTCGCGATCCAGGGCGATGCCGCCGAACCAGCGCAGGAACCAGCCCACCGGCCCGACGAAGACGGTGTGCTTCATCACGAAACGCACGTCCAGCCCCAGCGCCAGCATGGTCAGGGCCGTCATGAAGAAGTCGGAGTTGGACGTGTGCGGCGCGCCCACGAATACCGCCTTGGGCACGTCGGGCGCCTGGCCCACGATGCGCCAGCCGAACAGACGCATGAGTAGGGTAACGACCCAACGCGACAAGACGTTGCCGCGTCGGGGGGCGCTCGGCCCTATCTCGGGCAGCGCCGTATAGGTAACCAAGGGGGTATCGGTCAGGGTCGGCTCCATGCTGAATCGTCTCCGGTAGTCTGCGCGGCCGGTCGCGCGAAGGCGATCCCACGCTATACCCTATTCAACCCCGCCGCCGCCCAAAGGTGACGCCCGCGCCCATTTGCGGCATGATTGAAGAATGAAACACGGATGGGACACGGATGAGACGGATTAAACGGATAGAATAGATTAGGAAGATTTTATCCGTTCAATCCGTCCTTATCCGTGTCCCATGCGTGTTTAATTCCTTTGTGAGGAGTACAACCATGAGCACACCGCAATTCACCCCCGAATGGGCCAAAGGCATCGTCTGGTATCAGATCTTCCCGGAACGCTTCCGCAACGGCGACCCGAGCAACGACCCCACCCTCGCCAGCCTGGAAGGGGCCTATCCCCGCGACCACACCTCCCCCTGGCAGGTTCACCCCTGGACGTCCGACTGGTACCAGTTGCAGCCCTACGAGCGTCAGAACGGTCGCGACTTCTGGTTCAACGTCCAGCGCCGGCGCTACGGCGGCAACGTGCAGGGCATCCTCGACCGCCTGGACTACCTGACCGACCTGGGCGTCGAGGCCATCTACCTGAACCCCGTCTTCGACTCCCCCTCCTCGCACAAGTACGACGGCGCGACCTATCATCACATTGACCCCCACTTCGGCCCCGACCCGGCCGGCGACCGCCGCCTCATCGCCAGCGAGACGCCCGACCAGCCGGCCACCTGGCTGTGGACAGCGGCCGACCGGCTCATGCTGCGCCTCATCGACGAAGTCCACCGCCGCGGCCTGCGCCTCATCTTCGATGGCGTCTGGAACCACGTGGGCGTCAACTGCTGGGCCTTCCGCGACGTGGTCGCCAACCAGTGCCAATCGGCCTACGCTGACTGGCTGAAGGTGGTCAGTTGGGACGACGCCGCGGCGGGCACGACGTTCGACTACAAGGGTTGGTTCGGTGCGCGCGAGTTGCCCGAGTGGTTCCAGGATGAGGACGGCATCGTCGCCGGGCCGCGCGACTACATCTACGCCGCCACCCGCCGCTGGATGGATCCCGACGGCGACGGCGACCCGCGCGACGGCATTGACGGCTGGCGGCTCGACGTGGCCTTCTGCGTCCGCCACCCGTTCTGGAAGGCGTGGCGGCGGCACGCGCGGGCCATCAACCCGGAGGCGTACCTGGTGGCCGAGGTGGTCTCGACGCCAGAGGACGAGCAGCCCTACCTGCGCGGCGACGAATTCGACGCGACGATGAACTACAACTTCACCTTCGCCTGCGTGGAGTTCTTCGTCAACCGGCGCGACCGCATCACGGCCAGCGCGTTCGACCAACGGCTGCGCGAACTGCGCGAGGCCCACCCGGCCGAGGTGGCTCACGTCATGCAAAACCTGCTGGACAGCCACGACGCCAACCGGCTGGCCTCGTTCACCGTCAACCCCGACCTGTGGCCCGCGCGCGATTGGCACAACTACCACCGCGTCTCCAAGGTGGAGCACACGCCCACCTATGACACGCGCCGGCCGGTCGCGGCCGAGCGCCGCCTGCAACGGCTGATGGTCATCTTCCAGATGACCTACCTGGGCGCGCCGATGATCTACTACGGCGACGAGGCGGGCATGTGGGGGGCCAATGACCCCGACTGCCGCAAACCGATGGTCTGGCCCGACCTGACCTATGAGCCGGAGGCGACGCTGCCCGACGGCCAGCCGCGCCCCCAGCCGGATGAAGTCGCCTTCGACCGCGACCTCTTCGACCACTACCGGACGCTGATCCATATCCGCAAGGCGTCGCCGGCGCTGCGTCGCGGCGACTACCGGACGCTGCTGACCGATGACGCGCGCCGCCTCTTCGCCTTCGCCCGCGAGACGGAGGAAGACGCGGTCGTCGTCGCGCTCAACGCCGATGAGTTGATGAACGTCGTCGAGCTGGAAGCAGCGGATGGGACATGGGTCGATGTCCTGAACGGCGAGCAGCACCAGGCGGCCAACGGCCGGCTCAGCCTGACCGTTCCGCCCCTCTGGGGGGCGATTCTCCGGAAGCAGTAAGGGCTCACGCAAAGAACGCAAAGAAGCAAAGGACGCCAAGTGATACTTTCTTCTTTGCGCCCTTTGCTTCTTCGCGCTCTTTGCGTGAGCTTCTTATCCTGGGTTTTGGGAGAAGATAAGCCCGCTATACGGCCCCAGGGCCACGTTGGCGTGCGCCGGCTGGCCGTCGTATTCGCCCGGTTCGGCCGTCACGTCGCCGCTGACCTGCCCCTCGTAGTCAGGGCTGTAGACCGAGGCGTGACTGTCGAAGCGCAGCGCCCAATGCCCTTCGGCCGGGAAGCCGATGGTATAGCTCGGCAGCGTCCGGTTGGTCATGTTCAGCACGACCACCGTGCTATCGCCGGGGCCGCCGTCGTGCCAGCGGTGAAAGGCCAGCACCTTCTCCGTCGGGTGGGCGTGGTAGACGTGGACGTGCTGCCCGGTCAACCCCCTGGTCACCCCCTGCAGGTTGCGCCGCAGGTGGATGAGGTCGCGGTACAGGTAGATAATGCTCTCCAGTTCCTTGGCCCGGTCCCAGTCGAGCGCCTCGGTGTCGGTGAACCACTTGTCCTGCAGGAACTCCTGCCCCTGGAAGATCATGGGGATGCCGGGGGCGGTCATCACCAGCACCGCGCCCATCGTCGAGCGCTTCTTGGCGAACCAGTGGTGGCTGTTACCCGGCCAGATCTCTTCCGGAACACGCGCCTTGCCGTTGGCAACCTCGTCGTGAGACTCGGTGTAGACGACCCGCTTGAAGGCGTCGCCGTCGTAGCGGTAATTGAGCGCGTTGCGCACCGAGTCCAGGTCGCGGAAGGCGTCGTCGTTGGTAATAATGGCCGTGCGCACCGGGTGGACGAAGTTGGGATCCCACTGCGAGCCAAAGCCCGCGCCGCCCGCGCCGGTGTCCTTGACAACCCACTCATTGCCCTTCAGGTCTTCGGCAATGGTCAGATGGTTGGGCGCAAACTCACGCACCTCCTCATTGATCCACTGCATCAGGTTCCAGCCTTCGGGAATGTCGCCGGCCGGGTCGTTGTCGTTGCCGTTGATGTTGCGGATGTAGGCCGTCGCGTCCCAGCGCAGGCCGTCCACGCGGTACTCGTGCAGCCACATCAGGGCGTTGTCGCGCAAGAACTGGCGCACCTCGGGCCGGCCGTAGTCCGGCCGCGTGTGACCCCAGGGCGTGAGCGAGCGGTGATCGTTGTAGAAGTAGATGCCGCCGCCATCCCCCTCCGACCAACCGTCGAAGCGCCACAAGTCCAGGTCGCCGGGGCCAAGGTGGTTGTAGACCACGTCGAGGATGACGGCGATGCCCTGCTTGTGGGCGGCGCGCACAAACTCCTTGAAGCCCCGCTGGCCGCCGTAGTCGCTCTCCACCGCGAACGGCAGGGAGGGGTTATAGCCCCACGAGCGCCCGCCGGGGAACTCCATCGGCGGCATAACCTGGACGGCGTTGATGCCCAGCTCGCGCAGGTAGGAGAACTTCTGGATAGCCCGGCGGAACGTGCCCGGCCGGTCGTCGTCCGGCGCGTTGAAAGTGCCGATGTGCACCTCGTAGATCACCAGCTCGTTCCAGTTGGGGCTTTGGAACCCCTCGGTGTCGCCCCAATCGAAATCGGGGTTGTGGACAACGCTATTGCCTACCGACCCGGTCACCTGACGAGCGTAGGGGTCAATGCGGTAGAGCTTCTGGTTGCCGTTGACGAAGATGAACTTGTACTCGTCGCCAGGCTTCGCCTTGCCCACGTCTGTCGCCCAGTAGCCATCCCCCTCATGCGTGAGCGGGTTGGCGTCCTCATCCCACTTATTGAAATCGCCGGTGACGTAGACCTTCTGGGCGTTGGGGGCCCAGACGCGGAACGTCGTCCCCTTCTCATGCGAAACCGGCCCCATGCCGGGCTTCATCTTCGGCTTCAGCGCTCTGCTCAATGCTTTGAACACGTAATGGTTCCTCCTTCACGTGGTGCTAGACCTGACAGGTTTGGGAACACCTGTCAGGTCTGAATTATCGGATTATACAAACTTCCGTGAAAACGCTCTGGAAAATCTGCGAAATCTGCGGATTCGCCCTCTCTTACCCTTGCAGCAAAGACTGGGCCCCGTCAATCCATATCTCCGTGCCGGAAATGTGGCTGGACTGATCCGACGCCAGGAAGTAGACCAGGTCGGCAACCTGATTGGCATGGCCCGGGTCGCCATCGGTCAGCGGAACAGGGCCTTCCGGGAACTCGATCGGCTCCTCTGCCTCCTCAATGTGGCGCTTCTCGGTGCTGCCCTCGATCTCCGTCTCGATCCAGCCGGGGCAGATGACGTTGACACGAATCTTGTGCTTGGCCAACTCCAGCGCGGTCATCTTGGCGAAGGCCACCTGCCCCGCCTTGCTGCTGCTATAGGCCGACGCGCCGGCGTTGCTGAAGATGCGCGTGCCGTTCACCGACGACGTGATGATGACCGAACCGCCCTGCCGCTTCAACAGGGGCACGGCGTACTTGACCGTCAGGAACGTGCCCGTCAAATTGACGGTGAGCGTCTTCGTCCACTCCTCCGGCGTCAGTTCTTCCACAGGGGCCCAAACGCCGTTGATGCCGGCGTTGGCGAAGACAATGTCCAGTCGCCCCCATTTCTCGTCAATCCGGTTGATGGCCTTCTCCATGGCCTGCGGGTCGGACACGTCGGCGTCGAGCGCCAGCGCCTCGCCGCCCGCCTGTTCGATCTTGCGCACCGTCTTCTGCGCATTTTCCAGTGTATGGTCGAGCGCGGCGACCTTCGCGCCCTCACGGGCCAGCCGCAGCGCGGCGGCCTTGCCCAGGCCAGAGCCAGCGCCGGTAACCAGCGCCACTTT
>NZ_JAYRVJ010000097.1:0-9453 GCF_041918635.1 Promineifilum sp. (SeqCode) | reverse complement strand
GTGTTCCTCTTTATCAAGCTCGCGCAAGGTACCAAGCGCGCAAAAGGAAGGATTGCCTAATGGATCATGGTGACCACTCCAGTCATGAGGAACATCACCAAGCCAACCACGCCCACACTGAAGTAGTAGCCGCCGACCACCTTCCCTCTCACCCGATAGCCGCCCATGAGGCCAGCGGCCATGATCAAGCCGATCATGGCCGGGATTCACACGCGGCCCACGCGGCCCATACCGACCACACCGGCCACGAACTCCTCTTCCGCAACCGCTTCTGGGTCTGCCTCATCCTGAGCGTACCCGTGCTCCTGTATAGCCCGATGCTTCAGGAGTGGCTGGGCTTCACGCCCCCGGCATTTCCAGGCAGCCAGTGGGTCGCGCCCGTCCTTTCGGTTGTCATCTTCGTCGTCGGCGGGTTGCCCTTCCTGGGCATGGCCCGCGACGAGTGGGCCGCGCGCCGGCCAGGGATGATGATGCTCATCTCCCTGGCTATCAGCGTCGCCTTTGTCTACAGCCTGGCCGCCGTCTTGCTGAGTCTGGGCGAAAGCTTCTTCTGGGAACTCGTCACCCTCATCGACGTGATGCTGTTGGGCCACTGGCTGGAGATGCGCAGCGTGCGTCAGGCGTCGGGGGCGCTCGACGCGCTGGCGAAGCTGTTACCGGACACAGCCGAGCGCATCGCCCCGAACGGCCAGGTAGAGACAGTGCGCGCCGCCGCGCTGGCCGCCGGCGATCTCGTCCTGGTGCGGCCCGGCGCGAGCGTGCCCGCCGACGGCGAGGTGGAAGTGGGCGAGACGGCCATCAACGAGGCGATGGTCAGCGGCGAGTCCGCACCCGTGGACAAGCAGCCGGGCGACCGGGTCATCGCCGGGACGGTCAACGCCGGCGACGGGGCGCTGCGCGTGCGCGTCACGGCCGTGGGCGAGGAGACGGCCCTCTCCGGCATCATGCGCCTGGTGGCCGAGGCCCAGCGCAGCCGCTCGCGGGCCCAACTCCTGGCCGACCGCGCCGCCGGGTGGCTGTTCTATGTCGCTCTGGCGGCGGCGGCGCTGACGGCTATCATCTGGCTCGCGGTCGTCGGTCTGGACCAGGAGGTGCTGTTACGGGTGGTCACGGTGCTGGTCATCGCCTGCCCCCATGCGCTGGGGCTGGCCGTGCCGCTCGTCGTCGCCCTGACCACCTCGCTGGCGGCCAGCAGTGGCATCCTGGTGCGCGACCGGCCCGCGCTGGAGAACGCCCGCGCCGCCGACGTGGTGCTGTTCGACAAAACGGGTACGCTGACGAAAGGAGAGCAGGGCGTCGTCGGGCTGGCGACCGTCGAGGGACAGGACGGCGATGAGGCGCTGGCGCTGGCCGCGGCCGTGGAGGGGGACTCAGAACACATGATCGCCCGCGCCCTGCGCGACCACGCTGCGGCTTTGGGGCGGCCGTTGCCGGCCGTCTCCGGCTTCGAGGCGCTGAAGGGGCGCGGCGTGGTCGCGTCGGTGAATGGCGAACGGGTGCACGTCGGCGGGCCGCGCCTGCTGGAGCATTTGGGGCTGGACGCGCCGGCGGCGCTGGCCGACTTCGCCCGCCGCGCCGGGGAGCAGGGGCAGACGGTCGTCTATCTGGCGCGAGATGGACGGCCGGCGGCGGCCTTCGCTCTGGCCGACGTGATCCGGCCGGAGAGCCGCGAAGCCATCGCCGCGCTGCACGACATGGGCCTCGAGGTCGCCATGATTACCGGTGACAGCGAGGCAGTGGCGCGGTCGGTGTCGGGACAACTCGGCCTCGACCGCATCTTCGCCCAGGTCTTGCCGGAGGACAAGGAGAAGCACGTGCGTGCGCTGCAGGCGGAGGGCAAGCGGGTGATCATGGTCGGCGACGGGGTGAACGACGCGCCGGCGCTGGCCCGCGCCGACGTGGGTGTCGCCATCGGCGGCGGTACGGACGTCGCCATCGAGTCGGCCGGCATCATCCTGGTCAAGAGCGATCCGCAGGACGTGGCCCGGCTCATTCGCCTCAGCCGCGCCTCCTACCGCAAGATGGTGCAGAACATCTGGTGGGCGGCCGGCTACAACGTCGTCGCCATCCCTCTCGCCGCCGGGGTGCTGGCCCCGTGGGGCATCCTGCCGCCGCCGGCGCTGGGCGCGGCCCTTATGGCGCTGAGCACGATCATCGTCGCGTTGAATGCGCAGACATTGCGGCGATTGAAGCTGTAGTGGCATGCAGACCTGGCAGGTTTCCCGCAAACCTGTCAGGTCTAAACCCTCATGAGAATCCCCCTGTTTTCGCCCCCGGATTGTCCTATAATCCCCTGTAGAAGCGGCTACCTCACGCCGCGCCCATCCGTATAGAGTGATAACAACCTGAGTCTCCGCCGGGAGCCCCGGCTCGCGACGCTTTTCGGAACAACCTATGTCACGCAATGTCAGGACGCTCCTCATCGTTATCCTGGTGCTGGCCCTCGTTGGCGCGGGGGTCTACTTCCTCACCCGCCGGCAGCAGGCCGCGGCCGAGCCCCAATTCGAGATTCTGCGCGAGGCGACCGTCGCCCGCGACCGCATCACCTCCACCGTCAACGCCACCGGAACTATCGAGCCGGAGACGCTGGTCACGTTGACCTTCGGCCTGGGCGGCACCATCACCGACCTGTCGGCCGTCCAGGGGCAAGAGGTGCAGGCCGGCGATGTGCTGGCCCAACTGGACACCGCCGAACTGGCCCTGGCCGTCCAACAGGCGGAGGACGGGCTGCGCATCCAGGAATTGACGATGGCCCAGCGCGTCGAGGGTGGGCCGAGCGCGGCGCAACTGGCCTCGTCGCAGGCCGACATTCAGGCCGCCGAAGCCAATGTGCAAGTGGCCCAGGCCAATCTGGCCGGGGCGCAGGCCGGCCGGCAGCAGGCGGTGGCCCAGAAGGCGCAACTGACGGCGGGCGCCACGTCCGGCCAGATCGCCGCCGCCGAATCAAATGTGGCCGCCGCCCGCCAGCAGCAGAAGCAGGCCCAGGAGACCTACAATAGAACCATCGAGTGCCACACCTTCACCGTGCCGGGAACCGACTCGGAAGAGACGGTCTGCCCCGGTCTGGGCGCGCCGGAAGAGCAGGCCCGCGCCGCGTTGGAGACGGCCACGCTGAACCTTCAGGCCGCCGAGGCGCAGCTGGCCGACCTGAACAACCCCGCCGGCCCGGCCGACATCCAGGCTGCCGACGCGGCCATCGCCAGCGCGTCGGCCCAGGTGGCGGCGGCCGAGGGCAACGTCGCCGCGGCCGAGGCCCAGTTGGCCCGCGCCCGCGCCGCCTCCGACCTGCTGCAAGAGAAGCCCTCGCCCCAGGAAACGGCCATCCTGGAGGCGCAGGTCGCCAGCGCCCGCACCAACCTGGAACTGGCCCAACTCCGGCTGCGGCAGGCGCAACTCATCGCCCCCATCAGCGGCCGGATCGCCAGCGTCCTCGTGCGCGAGGGGGAGCAGGCCACGCCCGGCGCGCCGGCCGTGACCATCCTGAACGAGGACGCCTACCACATCACCGTGCAGGTGGACGAGATCGACATCGACCGCGTCGAGGTCGGCCAGCCGGCGGAGATCACCCTCGACGCCCTACCCGACGCGCCGATCCAGGGTACGGTCGGCGAGATCGCGCCGACCAGCACCAGCACCTCCGGCGTGGTCACCTACCTGGTGACGATCAACCTCGACGAGGCGGCGGCGACGGGGTTGCGCTCCGGCATGAGCGCCAGCGCCAGCATTACCGTGGAGGAGATCGAGAACGTGCTCGTCGTGCCCAACTGGGCCGTGCGGCTGAACCGCGAGACGGGCGAGGCGTTCGTGCCGATTGAGCGGCCGGATGGGACGGTTGAAGAGGTCGTCGTGGAAACGGGGCTGCGCAATGAGCAGTTCAGCGAGGTGCTGAGCGGTCTGAGCGAGGGGGACATGGTTGTCCTGACCAGCGAGCGCGAGGGCCTGGACTTCTTCGGCGGCTTCGGCGGACAGGAGTAAGAGGTATCATCCGCAGATTAGGCAGATTTGGCAGATTTTCTCTTTAATCTGCCTAATCTGCGGATAAGATCCTTTTGAGGCGAGATAGGTATGGACAGCAATGGGAAAGCCGACGGCCGCAAGGCAGTCATCGTCATCCGCGACATGACCAAGGTTTACCAGATGGGCGAGTATCAGGTTCGGGCGCTCAACGGCGTGTCGATCGAGATTGCCGCAGGGGAGTTCGTCGCCATCATGGGCCCGTCCGGCTCCGGCAAGTCGACGATGATGAATATGCTCGGCGCGCTCGACCAGCCGACGAGCGGGACCTACCTGCTGGACGGTATCGACGTCAGCGCGCTGAGCGACGACGATCTGGCCGACATCCGCAACCGCAAGATCGGCTTCGTCTTCCAGAACTTCAACCTGCTGCCGCGCATGCCGGCTATCCAGCAGGTGGAGTTGCCGCTGATCTATGCCGCCAAGGGAGGGCGGCAGGAGCAGGCGCGGCGGGCGCTGGAGATGGTCGGCCTGGGGGAGCGGACGCACCACCGGCCGAGCGAGCTGTCCGGCGGCCAGCAGCAGCGCGTAGCTATCGCCCGCGCCCTGGTCAACGAGCCGGCCATCATCCTGGCCGACGAGCCGACCGGCAATCTGGATAGCAAGTCGGGCACGGAGGTGATGGCGATCTTCCAGCGCCTGAACAGCGAGCAGGGTATCACCATTCTGTTCGTCACCCACGACCCGTGGATCGCCCGGCACACGCGGCGCATCATCACCCTCGCCGACGGCGTCGTCGTGCGCGACGAGATTGTGCCGGAGCCGCTGGTGGCCGGCAAGAGCGTGCGGCCGTCGGATGAGGCGTTGGTGCATGGGTAGCACGGGTTTCTTAACCCGTGGTAGATATACCGGTTAAGGAAACCTGTACCACAGTTATTAAGGGAATCGAGTGAACTTCGTCCAAAACATCCGCCTCGCTCTTGCCAGCCTTCTGGCGAACAAGCTGCGGGCCATCCTGACGATGCTCGGCATCATCATCGGCGTGGCCGCGGTCATCACGCTCGTCTCCGTCGGCGAGGGTGTGCAGGACGTGGTCGTGTCCGAGTTCGAGGGGTTGGGCAACAACTTGCTATTCGTCATCCCCGGCCAGCCCGACGCCAACGAGTTCACCGGCAACGTTGTCCGCACCAGCCTGACCAACGATGACTACCTGGCGCTGGCCGACACGCAAAACGTGCCCGACCTGCTGCGCGTCGCGCCGACCTACGGCCGCCCGGCCATCATCACCCGCGGCGGCGAGGAAGCGCGCACCACCGTCACCGGCACAACGCCCGACTACACCGGCGTCCGCGACTTCGCTCCCGTGTTGGGCGATTTCTTCACCGAGCAAGACGTGCTCGGCGCGACGCGCGTGGCTGTGTTGGGGCAGAGCGTCTACGAGCAGTTATTCCCCGACGGCGAGTCGCCCATTGGCGAGACGATCCGCATCAGCAACGTCAACTTCCGCGTCATCGGCCTGATGGAAGAGAAGGGCGGCTCCGGCTTCAACGACCAGGATGACGTGGTACTGGTCCCGTTGAACACCGCCCAGCGCCGCCTCTTCCCCGCCCGTCTGCCCGACGGCGAGTACCGCGTCGATCAGATTCTGGCCCAGGTCATCAGCGAGGATCGCCAGGACGCGGCCATCGCCGAGATGGGGTTGGCCCTGCGCCAGTCGCGCGGCATCACCTTCCGCGACGAGGACGACTTCACCATCCTCAGTCAGGCCGAGGTCGTTGGCGCGCTCGGCCAGATTACCGGCGTGCTGACCATCTTTCTGGGGGTCATCGCCGGCATTTCGCTGCTGGTCGGCGGCATCGGCATCATGAATATCATGCTCGTCTCGGTGACGGAGCGGACGCGCGAGATTGGTCTGCGCAAGGCGGTCGGCGCGAAGCGGCGCGATATTCTGTGGCAATTTCTGGTGGAGGCCGTCATGCTGGCGAGTCTGGGTGGGTTGATCGGACTGCTGCTTGGCGCGGCCGGGGCCTACCTGATCAGCAGCCTGTCCGACACGCTGGACGCGCGGGTGGCCTGGAACTCGGTCGCCCTGGCTATCCTGTTCTCGGCCGCCGTCGGCCTGTTCTTTGGCATCTACCCGGCCACGCGCGCCGCCGGGCTGAATCCGATTGATGCGTTGAGATACGAGTAGGGGCAGACCTGCGTGTCTGCCCCCACCTGGGCGGACACGCAGGTCCGCCCCTACGATTGATCATGCTAACTGAGAACATCCGCATTGCCCTCCGTGGCCTATCGGCCAACAAGCTGCGCGCCGCGCTGACCATGTTGGGCATCCTGATCGGCGTCGCTGCCGTCATTACCTTGCTGTCCATTGGCGACGGTGTGACGCGCTTCGTGGCCGACCAGTTCTCCGGGTTGGGCACAAACCTCATCTTCATTATTCCCGACCAGGAGACGCCCGGCCCGCCCGGCAGCGACCCACTGAGCGAGTCGTCACTGACGTTGCGCGACGCGGAGTTGCTGAGCGACGTGGGGCTGGTTCCGGGCGCGGCGGCCGTGGCCCCGGTCATGTTCCGCAGCATCGACCTCCAGTACGGCGGCAACTTGCACAACGTGCTGGCGCGCGCGTCTACGCCGGGGTATACCGCCATCAACTCGCTGGAGATGGCCCGCGGGCGGGACATCGATCAGGCCGACTACGACGCCCGCTCGCGCGTCATCGTCCTCGGCCCGGATACCGTGAAGGCGCTCTTCCCTGACGACATCGACCCGCTCGACCAGGACGTACGCGTCAATGGCATCAACTTCCGCGTCATCGGCCTGTTAACCTCACAGGGGGCCTCTGGTCTGGGCGGCAGCCAGGATGACATCGCCCTCATCCCCCTGACAACGGCCCAGGAGCGGCTGTTCAACGCCCGCAGCACGCGCAGCGGCGACTTTCTGGCCGACGCCATCCTCATTCAGGCTGCTGACGAGGAGGCCATTGACGGGGTGATCATTGACGCCTCCACCGTCCTGCGCCAGAGCCACAACATCGAGTTCCGCGACGACGACGACTTCCAAATCCTGACGCAGGGAGACTTCATCCAGGCGTTTGGCGCGGTGACAGGCGTGCTGACACTCTTCCTGGGAGCCATCGCCAGCATCTCGCTGCTGGTTGGGGGCATCGGCATCATGAACATCATGCTGGTGTCGGTGACGGAGCGAACGCGCGAGATCGGGTTGCGCAAGGCGGTCGGGGCGCGGCGGCGCGACATCCTGGGGCAGTTCCTCACGGAGGCGGTGGTGCTGGCCGTGCTGGGCGGGCTGCTGGGCATTCTGATCGGTGTGCTGGGGGCGATGGCCGTCAATCTGGCGGTGCCGGAACTGGACACCTCGGTGACGTTTAGCTCCGTCGCCCTGGCCGTCGGCTTCTCGGTCGCCGTGGGGCTGTTTTTTGGCATCTATCCCGCGTCGCGCGCGGCGGGGTTACACCCGATTGAGGCGTTGCGGTTTGAGTGAGGTGGCACAGGTTTCTTAACCTGTGTTCTCAATCGCGTAATGGCCCATAGAACACGGGTCAAGAAACCCGCGCCACGGTGGACATCGTGAAACAACGCAACTGGCGCAAGTTCTTTTCGCGGGTCATTGTCGCCGCGGCCGTGGCCTTCTTCATCGCTGTCGCGCCGCTGCCGCGTTGGACGCCGGCCTGGTTCCTCTACTGGCAAGTCCCGGCGACGATATTTGTCCTCGTCATCTACATCGGCAAGACCCTCATCGATACCATCCTCTTTCCGCGCCGGCCGTAGGACTCATTGCGACGCGGTTGCCTATATCTATACCTCTGGCTATGCCCGCGCCTATATCTATGCCTGTACACGCCAATTCTACCCGCGTCATCGGTCCTATCTCTCTCCGCCAATACGCTTCTCCTGTAACCCTTCGTTCTACATACCGCCCGCAGTCATTCAGCCGTTGTGGGTTATCACGTTCTGCTATTAGAATGAGAGTGATGCGGCCAACTTAATCGGCGCGCATCCATGCTTGATTGATTCGACGGGAGAAGGAAGTATTGAGCCTGGGCCGGAGGCATTCCCTCCGGCCCTTTTGTCTGAAGCCCATGCGCCTATCCCACGCCAAACGTCTCCACCCGTGTTACCCACCAGACCGCGGGCGGACAACTACTGTGAGGAGAACCATTGATGATGAAGAGACAACTGACCATGCTGATTCTACTGCTACTGCTGCCGGTCTTGCTGGTCGCCTGCGGCGATGAGAGCGCGCCCATCTCGACAGGCGAGCAGGGCGGGCAGGTTCCCGCGCCGGACACACTGAACACCAATGGCGACGATGCCAGCGCGGGCGATGTGGAGCCGGGCGACGCCGAGACCATCGGCCAGCCGGCCGCGGGCGATGCCGGCGGCGAATCGATGCCGGCCGCCGGCGATATGCTCCCCTTCGCCGATGCGTGGACGGCGGCCGGGGCGGCGGTTTCCCTCGGCGGCGACGTGCCGTCCCCGCTGTTCGAGGGTTCTAACGGCCAGACCTATCTGGTCAACGACGAGGAGATTCAGGTGTACCAGTTCGCCGACGAGGCTGAGGCTGAGGCAGCGGCGGCGACTATCTCGCCCGATGGGGGCATGATCAACGACGTTAGCGTCCGCTGGGCGGGCGCGCCCCACTTCTACCGCCAGGGCAATACCATCGTCGTCTACATTGGCGGCGACATCGCCACGCTCGATCTGCTGGGCGGCTCCTTTGGTGAGCCTTTCGCCGGCACGGCAACGGCCGAGTAATCGACTGAGGTCTGAAATGACGCAAAGCACGCTACGTTTGCCAAGAACGCAAAGAGCTATGCTTCCTGGCGCTCTTGGCACTCTCTGCGTGCTTTGCGTGAGCCTCTTCTATTCGTACTTCAGCGCCGCCATCGGGGCCAGGGTGGCCGCGCTGAGCGCCGGGTAAAGGCCGGACACTAACCCCATGAGCGTGGCGAACAGCAGCGCCGAGAGGGGCAACCATAGCGGCGTGATGACGGCCGAAGTCGGCGGCGGTGCGCCCGTCTGGGCCGACTGCCCGGCCATGTAGCCGATGACCAGCACGTTGAGCACCTGTCCCAGCCCCCAGCTGATCGCCACGCCGCCCAGCCCGCCCAGAAAGCCGATGCCGGCTGCCTCGCCCAGGAAGATCGCCAGCACGTGCCGGTTGTTCGCGCCGACGGCCTTCATCAGGCCGATCTCCCGCGTGCGCTCCAGGATGGCCATGGTCATCGTGTTGGCGATGCCGATGGCCGCCACGAGCAGGGCGATGGCCCCCATCGCGCCGAAGACGACCTGCAGCACCAGGTAGAAACCGCTGATACCCTGCACGAACGACTGCGGTGTGTAGGCCTGGAAGCCGAGGGTTGTGATCTGGTCGGCCACGTCCAGCACTTCATCCACGCTGTTGACCTTCACGATGACCGTGTTGTAGCCGGTCTTGTTGCGGTCGATGCGCTGGCCGCTGGCCCAGGTATTGAACCCC
>NZ_JAYRVJ010000096.1:0-3461 GCF_041918635.1 Promineifilum sp. (SeqCode) | reverse complement strand
GCCAGCGTGTCGCCGGGGATGGCATGGCCCGCCACCTGGGCGCTGCCGCCCGTCGGCTCCAGCAGGCAGCTGAGCATGTTGAGGGTGGTCGTCTTGCCCGCGCCGTTGGGGCCGAGCAGGCTGAAGATTTCGCCGCGCAGGACGCTGAAGGAGATGCCCTTCACGGCCTCGAAGTCGCCGAACGATTTGCGCAGGTCTTTGGCGATGAGAATAGGGTCGGTGGTCATGGTCGCTCCATGTATCGTGTAGGGGCAAGGTGACCGGGAGACAAGGCTGTTCGTTTGGACATGATGCTTTCCCGGTCGCCTTGACCCTACGTCATATGCCGGTCATAGGGATGCCCCGCGTACCGGTGTTACTTACGCCTTCTCGACCAGGTCGCTCACGTCCTGACCGTCGCCCTTCTGTGGACGGCGCGAGCGGAACAGCACGATGAGGCCGACGATGATGAGCGCAACGGGCCAGACGCGGCCGATAGCTTCCAGCGCCCAGGCGAAGACGCTGCCGTAGCCCGCGGCCAGACCAATGAGGGCCATGATGCCGCCGGGGATGAGCGCCCACCAGTGGGTTTCATCGGTGAACAGGCCGGTCAGCAGGGTGATGAGGAACCAGCCGCCGGCGAAGGCCAGCATGAACAGGCCGCCCTCGTCGCCTGGAACCAGCCCGGTCAGCGGGCCGTCCACCAGGGCGATGCCCGCGCCGATGCCGCTCAGGATGCCGCCGGGGATGATCCAGCCCGCCTCGCGGGTGGCGATGCCCGCCGCCAGAAAGACGACGCCCAGGCCCAGCAGGACTAACAGGATGAACGGGAAGCCCCACCTGTCGGGGATGAACTGCCCGGCCAGGGCCAGCGCCCCGCCGAGGATGAGAACGAGACCGCCGATGAGCGCGCCGCGATTTTCCTTGTGCATGATTTGCCTCCGCTATCTGTCTGTGAACTGTCGATAGGATAGCAGGCGCGGCGCGCGTTTGGATGTGCCGGAAGTCACGGCGGGGTCATGCTTAAGTCATGATTAGGGGCTAGGGGAAGAACGTTCTTCCCCTAGCCCCTAGCCCCTAGAACCTAGCCCCTAGCCTTGCGTAATCTGCGGATGCTTCCCTACGCGTGCTTCTCGATAGGCTTCTCGTCGGGAAGCTCATCCTGATAGTGGCGGCGGCGCACCCGCAGGATGGCCAACACCCCCAGGACGATCAGCGCCACCGGCCACAACACGTTGAACAGGTTGAGCGCGTCCTCGAAGATGCCGCCGTAGAGGACGGCCAGCCCGATGACGGCGAAAATGGCGGCGGGGATGAACGCCCACCAATGGCGCTCTTGAGTGAACAGGAGCGTGGTGATCGGGATGGTGGCCCAGCCGAGGGCGAACATCAGCATGAACACGCCGCCTTCGTCGACGCCCCAGCCGTCCACCATCGCGCTGGACGTGGCCCAGATGCCCGCGCCCACGCCGCCGACAATGCCGGCCGGGATGAACCAGCCGGCTTCGCGGGTGACCAGGCCGGCGATGAAGAAGATCAGGGCCAGGCCGCCCAGAATCAGGACGGGGACGATCAACCCGTAGATATCGGGGATGTAGCGCCCAAAAAGCGCCACCAGGCCGACTAACACCAGGATGAGACCCCACACGAGACTACCTCTTTCTCTTCTTGTGTTCATAGTGCACCTCCACCCCTTAGCATACATGGGTTCGCGTCCCGTTCGCCTCTATCAAAAGATATAGTTTGATCGGTAGGGGCGCACCTGCGTGTGCGCCCTGAGGCAGACCCGCGTGTGCTTTGGGGCAGACACGCAGGTCTGCCCCTACTATCTACGTTGTTTTAACGGACAGTTTCGGCAAATGGGGCTACAATCAGTGCTGGTACTGGAAGGGACTGTAGGGGAAGCAGTCGGGGTGAGTAAAGGAATGAGTGAGCAGTGGCCGTCTAAACCGACGCTTCGTATTCGCGAGGCGCTCAACGATCTGTTGCAGCGCAACGCCCACACCCTGGGGAAGGAAGTGGGCGAGATGTTCCTGGGTTCCGACGTGTTCGTCGTCCGGCTGCGCCGGCCGCGGGTGGTGGAGGGGCAGTGGGAAGACCTCGACCGTACCGTGGATTTGTTCGACCTCATGGACGCCCATCAACAGGACGAAGAGTAAGAATCTCACGCCAAGACGCAAAGAACGCCAAGCTCAGAATTCTGAGCTTGGCGTCTTTGCGTGAGACTTCTTACAACACCCCCAGTTCCCTCGCCCGCAGCGCCGCCTGCGTCCGATCCCGCACGCCCAGCTTGCCCAGGATGTTGGTGACGTGGTTCTTCACCGTCCCTTCGGCGATGTAGAGCTGCGCGGCGATCTCCTTGTTGCTCTCCCCGGCGGCCACCAGCCGCAGTATCTCGATCTCCCGCTCCGACAGCGGCTCCACCAGCGCCGCGGCCGGCGCGGGCGCGGCCCGCTCCTCCAGCCGGCTGAACTCGGCCAGCACCTTGGCCGTGATCGAAGGCTGCAGGAAGCTCTCCCCGCGCGCCGCGGCGCGAATGGCCTCCACCAGCTTGGCCGACGACACGTCCTTCAATAGATAGCCCACCGCCCCGGCCCGCAGCCCCTCGAAGACGTACTCGTCGTCGTCGAACGTCGTCACCACGATGACCCGGCTGGCCGGCGCGACCTCGCGCAGCCGGCGCGTGGCCGCCACGCCGTCGAGCACCGGCATGCGCAAATCCATCAACACCACGTCCGGCCGCAACTCGACCGCCGCCGCCAGCGCCTCCTGCCCGTCCCCCGCCTCGCCCACGACCTCGATGTCCTCGTGCAGCGATAACAGGGTGCACAACCCCTCCCGAAAGAGCGCCTGATCGTCAACGAGTAACACACGAATTGACATAAGTCTAACCTTTAAGAGGCTCACGCAAAGGACGCAAAGTACGCTAAGAACGCAAAGAAGAAACCGATAAGCTTAGCGTTCTTTGCGTACTTTGCGCTCTTTGCGTAAGCCTCTTTATCTGCGTAATCTGCGAAATCTGCGGATCATTCTTCTTCTTCTTTCTTCGTCGGCAGGGCGACGATCAGGGTGAAGCCCTCACCGGGGGCCGTGGCCGTCTCTACCTGCCCGCCCAACTGCCGCGCCCGCTCGCGCAGCCCCAGCAGCCCGAAGCCGCCTCCGGCCTCCTCGTCGCCGGCCGGCGCGCCGCCCAGCCCCGGCCCGTTGTCGCTCACCGTCAGGCTGACCGACGCCGGGTCGCGGTAGTCGAGGCGCAGGTCGGCGCGCGAGGCGTGGGCGTGCTTGCGTACGTTGGTCAGCCCCTCCTGCGCGGCGCGGTAGAGTGTCAGCTCCACGCGCGGGTCGAGCGGGCGGGGCGGGCCGTCTACGGCCAGTTCGGCCACAATGCCCGCCGCCTGCGTCTCGGCGACCAGGGCGGCGATGGTCTCCGGCAGCGCCCGCCGGCCCAGCGGCGACTCGCGCAGGGCCGAGACGGAGTGGCG
>NZ_JAYRVJ010000095.1:0-20161 GCF_041918635.1 Promineifilum sp. (SeqCode) | reverse complement strand
TGGGCCTGCGTGCGCAACTCCGGCGTCAGGTGGGGGTCGGGCGTCACTTCCTTGATGGCGCACAGGCGGCCGGGCAAGCGCAAATCCTCGCCCCGGTAGACGTTGCCCATCCCGCCCTGGCCGACAATGGCCGTCAGCCGGTAGCGGCCGTGCAGCACCGTCCCTTCCGGCCGTGGCAATGCGCCGCCATTGGCGCTCTCGGCCGGGGAGCGGGCCGGGAGGTCGGGTGTGTCGGCCACTGGACGATCACTCATGCTATCCATTATAATGCAAAGGGTGAAAGGCCGTCATACGCTGGCCGGTAATATTGCACGATCGGAGCGATCGGATGAAGGTGTGCGACTATGGATGATAGACCCGTCTTGGTTGTAAGCGAGGGCGAGTTGGCCGGCCACCGCTGGACGCTGTCTAAAGACGAAATGTTGGTCGGGCGCGGCAATGATTCCGACATCGTTCTGCCGGAGCGCCAGGTCTCGCGCCACCATCTGAAGATTCATTATCGTGACAGCCGCTATTTGCTCGAAGACTTGGGCAGCAAGAACGGCACCTTCCTCAACGGCCAGCCAGTGCACGGCACGGCTCCCATCCAGGACGGCGACGAGATCCAGATCGCGCTGGCGGTACGGCTCCTCTTTGTGGGCACCGATGCTACCGTGCCGCTCAGCTTCGACATGCCGCGCCGGGCCGATGGATCTAACCTGGTGCTGGAGGAAGACCGGCGGACGGTGATCATCAAGGGTAAGGAGCTGGACCCCCCGCTGTCGCTGGCTCAGTTCCGGCTGCTTGAAATGTTGTACGACGCGGATGGCGCGGTGTGTGGTCGCGACGACATCATCGAGGCCGTCTGGCCGGGCACGGGCGGGGTGGGTGTGTCTGAGCAGGCCATCGACGCCCTGGTGCGCCGCCTGCGCGATCGGCTGGCCGAGCTGGATGAGCACAACTACATCGTCACCGTCCGCGGCCACGGCTTTCGCCTCGACCGGGCATAAATTAAACACGGATTTTCACGGATAAGACGGATTTGACGGATTGAGCCTTTCTTCAATCCGTATAATCCGTCTTATCCGTGAAAATCCGTGTTTAATTTATTGCGCCAATAGTTTCGCGTCTAGCTCGGAGCGCACTTCGCCCAGGCGCGCGGCCAGGTCGGCTTGGCCCTGTGTCGTGGCCTGGTCGAGCAGCATCTCGACGATCTCCACCAGTTGCGGCGAAACGAGGTCGGGCACGGCGGCCATCAGTTGGTCGCGCTCCTCTTTCGACCCGGCGCTCACCAGTTGGGTCAGTAGCTGCACTTCCGGCGGCGTTTCCCCCTGAATCTGGGCGATGATCATCTCCTGGATGTGACGAAGCTTCTCCACCTCGTCGCGCCGGCCGCTCTGTTCGGCGTGGATCATGCGCGCTTCCAGCACGTGCATGAAGGCGTCGTCGATGCGGCCCATGTTGGCGGCCACGCCCTCTTCGGTGTCCGCGGCAGTCATAATGTCATCCAGCGTCGCCTGGGCCTCTTGCAGCACTTGCTGCGTCGCCTCCTGCATCTCCTTCTGCATCGCCAACAGCTGGTCGCGGGCGCGGCTCAGCCGAGCCGCCCCGGCCGTGTCCTTGGCCTTCTCGCGCTTGTCGATCTCCGTGGTCAGCAGGGAGAAGAATTCATAGTTGAGTGCGCCGCGTCCGGTCAGGGCCACGGCATTGAGCAGCGCCTCATCTTCCACGTTGGCGATGATGTGCTTCAAGAGGATGGCCGGGCTGAGACCGCCCGCCTTCTGCGCATCCCGGTTGAGGGCGTGCAGGGCAATCTGCTGTTTCTCCAGCCGGCGGCCGACATCAGTCTGCGTCATCAGCTTGGCCTGAAGGTTCAGCAGGCCGACGACCTGGTTGGGGTCGCCCATCTGGCTAGTCGCCTCGATCTGGGCCCGCAGGATGGCGAAGAGTGTCTCGTCAATCTCGCGGCTGCGCTCCTTGATCAGGTACTCTTGCACGTCGGGCGAGGCCGTCGCCAGTGTGCGCAGTAGCTCGACCTGGCGCTGCTGGCGGGCCAGCATCTCCGGCGTGACGCCCTCTGTCCCCCATACCTTCTCCATGAAGCTCTGCATGGTCAGCATGGTCTGCGGCTGGAGCATGTAGCCGCGCCGGCGCTCCATGGGCGTCTGGTTGACCACCTGCTGGACGAGCCGGCCGATGAGTTCCTCGCGCCGCCGCTGGTCGAGGTTCATCTCCTGCGGCACGTGAACCATGAACAGGTCATGGGCCGGGTCATGATAGAGCAGGGGGGTGGCGACGCGGCCGCCCGCGCCGCAGTTGGGGCATACAGCCACATTCAGTTGGCCCGACAGCAGCAACTCCTTCAGTTGCGGCTGGCGACCGACGTCGACGACCTGATAGATATCGGCCACATAGGGGGTGCCACAGTTGGGGCAGGTGATCTGCGTTTGCATTGATTCTCCTTACATGCGTGGGACAGCCGCCGGCTCACTGCGCCAGGCCCGCCCACGGGATTATCTCTCGTTTAGTCTCGCGGCAGCGAGAAGGTAAAGGTTGTCCCCGGCGCGTCGGGGTCGGTGTCGCTGTTGTTCTGGAACCAGATGCGGCCGCCATGCGCCTCGATGATGGCCCGAGACAAATAGAGGCCCAGTCCGGTTCCCTCCGTCTTGCGGCTGAGCGCGTTGTCGAGCCGGGAAAACTTCTGGAAGATACGGTGCTGGTCGCGGACGGGGATGCCGATGCCGTCGTCGCAAACCGAGACGGTGACGTGCTCCGGGTGGACAGCCCCCGTCAGGGTGATACGCCCCCCCTCCGGCGAATACTTGATGGCGTTGCTCAACAGATTATTGAGCACCTGAGTCAGCCGGCGCTCATCGCCGATGATGCTGGGAAAGGTTTCCGGGAAGTCGACAACGACGGTGTGGTGGCTGATTTGGCTGCTGAACTTGCGCGCCACGCTGGCGGCCAACTTGGACAGGTCGACCTCGTCGCTGATCTCCAGCGCGAACGTGCCCGCCTGCAAGCGGGACACTTCGAGCAGGTTGTCGATGAGGACGTTGAGGTTGTCGGCCTCTTCCTCGATAACGATCAGCGATTCCTCCAGCACCTCCGGCGACCAGCGCGCGTCGGGCCGGCGCAGCGTCCCGGCGTAGCCTTTGATGATGGCTACGGGTGTCTTCAGCTCGTGGCTGATGATGGAGATGAACGTCTTCTGGAGCGCTTCCTCCTCGCGATAGCGGGTCAAGTCCCGGACGCTGGCGATGATGTCTGTCCAGTTCCCTTCGGCGTCCATCAGGGGCGCGTAGGTGATGCCCAGATAAATGCTGCTCTTCTCGGCGTGGAAGCAGCCGTCGTCGTGGCGGCGCGCCTCCCCCTCGACGTAGAGGTGGGCGGCGTTGGGCTGCGGCCACTGGTTCTCCAGCGCCGCGTTCAGGTCGGCCTCGGTCTTCAGCGACGCCCAGCGGATAACCTCATCGTGCGGCCGGCCGAACGCCTCGGCCGCCGGCCAGCCAGTCATTTGACTGAGGGCGCGGTTGAACACCGTGATCCGCAGTTTACGGTCGAGAATCATAATACCATCGGCGCTCTGCTCCATCAGGGCGTCCAGGCGTTGCTTCTCCTGGTTGACCTGATGGTAGAGGCGGGCATTGCGAACGGCGATGGCCGCCTGCTCGGCGAAGCTGCGCAGCAGGTTGGGCGCGTCCTCCACGAAGTAGTAGTTGCCGGACTGGAAGACGTAGATCAGGCCGATGACCTCACCGGCGCTGCTGAGCGGCAGCCGGATGACCTGCGTCAGGCCCAGGTTGGCCTCATGGGCCACGCGCCGCAACTGGTTGACCAGCTCGGGGAACGCCTCGCCCTCGTGCCCTTCGCGGTAGGGTACGCCGCGCACCAGCGGCGCGAAGTGATCGACCAGGTGGGGTGGGATACCATAGACGGCGGCCACGCGCAGCGTCTCGCTGCTCGAGTCGGCCAGGGCGATGATGCCGGCCTGGCCGGACACCAATTCCACGGCCGACTTCAGGATGAGACGTAGCAGGTCGGGCAGATCGAGTTCGGCCGTCATGGCCCGGCTGATCGCCAGGAGATACTCCCGCTGTAAGATTCGGATATCGACTAAGGCTCTCGACATGTCTTCCCTGCCAACGACCACTGATTCTAACACAGAGCGCCTAGACCTGACAGGTGGGCGGCCACAGGTTTTGCCCTGTTAAGGCGCCTGTGGCCGCCCACCTGTCAGGTCTTTCATTATTCCACGATAGCCGACTATTCTTGGAATTGCGTAAAATGGTGCTAGAGTTCAGGGGAGCCGATCCTGATCCCTGATGCCCTATGCCCTTTCTAGCCCTGCGCGAGCTTGAGTTCTATTACGAGACGGCCGGCGACCCATCCGCTCCGCCCCTGCTCATCCTTTCCGGCCTGACCGACTACACCGCCAAGTGCGAATGGCAGATGTCGGCGCTGGCGGCTGACTTCCACGTGATCACCTTCGATAACCGCGGCGCGGGCCGCAGCGCCCAGCCTCCGGCCGGCTACAGCCTGGCCGACATGGCTGACGACGCCGCCGCCATTCTCGACGTGCTGGGCGTTCCCGCCGCGCACGTGTTCGGCTTCAGCATGGGCGGCATGATCGCCCTCCACTTCGCCCTGCGCCATCCAGAGCGCGTGCGGCGGTTGGCTCTGGGCTGCACTACGGCCGGTGGGCGGCTTCTCGTCCAGCCCGAGGCTCGCGTCATCGCGTCGCTAGCCACTCCCGTCACCTCCGGCGACCCGCGCCAGGACTTCTACAACAACCTATGGCTCTCGCTCGGCGAGCGCACGCAGGATGAGTCGCCTGTGTTGGTGGAACGGCTGGCCGACCTGGCCGTGGCGAACCCGCAAACGCCGGCAGGCTATGCCGGGCAGCTGGCCGCTGTGCTGACCCACGACGTGGCCGGCCGGCTGGGCGAGATCCGCGCGCCAACGCTGGTGCTCCACGGCGCGGCCGACCGCTTCGTCCCACCGGAAAACGGCCGGCTGCTGGCCGAGCACATCCCTGGCGCGCGACTCATCCTATATCCCGGCGCGGGCCACCTGTTCTTCATAGAACGCGCCGCCGAGGTCAACCGCGATCTCCACGATTTCTTGAAGAAAGAATCCACAGATTTCACAGATTACACAGATTTGATCGGATCATCTGCGTAATCTGTGAAATCTGTGGATGCTTCTTAAAACCAATCATGATCAACTTTGCCGGTATTCGCATGGGTCACGCCACCCACACCGAGTTTCCCACGGGTTGCACCGTCTTCCTCTGCCCCAACGGCACGTTCGGCAGCGTCGAGGCCCGCGGCCCCGCGCCGGGCAGCCGCGAGTTGGCTGTGCTGGCCCCCGACAAACCGGACGACAAAGCTGTTAACGCCGTTGTCCTGACCGGGGGCAGCGCCTTCGGTCTGGCGACGGCTGACGGCGTCATGCGCTATCTCTCTGAGCGGGGCATCGGCCACCCGACGCCCGTGCGGCCTGTGCCCATTGTACCGGCGGCTGTCGTCTTCGACCTGGGTTGGAACCCCGAAGCGGCGACGCCCGATGCCGCCATGGGCTACGTCGCCTGTGTCGCCGCCGAGTCTTACGCCGGCGTCATCGAACAGGGCAACGTCGGCGTGGGGGCGGGCGTCTTCGTCGGCAAGTGGGCCGGCTGGCCGCACATGATGAAGGGCGGCTTCGGCGTGGCCTCGCTGACGATCGAGGGCGTCGAGGTCGCGGCGGCGGTCGTGGTCAACGCCGTTGGCGATGTGGTGGACGAGGACGGCCGGGTGCTGGCCGGGGCGCGCGCGCCGGGGGGCGGCTGGCTGGCCGACAGTAACCCGCTGCGTTTCGTCGCCGAGCCGGTGATACCGCCGGCCGGGACGAACACAACGCTGGTGGTCGTGGCGACGGACGCCATCCTGTCGCGCAGCGAACTGGCCCGGCTGACCCATCAGGCCCACAACGGCCTGGCTATCGCCGTGCGCCCGTCGCACACCCGCCACGACGGCGACGTCGCCTTCACCCTGTCCACAGAGCGCGTGGCCGCGCCGATCAATCTGGTGAGCAACATGGCCGTGGCTGTGGTTGCCGAAGCCATCCGCAACGCCGTGCGCCACGCGGCGACGGTGTTCGGCGTGCCCGGTCTGGCGGGGTGAGGCGCATGACGGCCGGATGGCGGCTTGTCTGCGTGCTTGGCGGCTTGCTCCTATTGCTGGCCGGTTGCGGCTCGGGTGAGGATACGTGGGCGCGGATCGAAGCGTCCGGTGTCTTGCGCGTGGGTGTAGACCCGACCTTCCCGCCCTTTGCCCTGGCCGAGGGAGCCGACGTGCGCGGCATCGACGTTGATCTGGCCCGCGCTCTGGCCGATGAGATGGGCCTGGAGGCGCAGTTCACCTATTTTGGCTACGATGGCCTCTACGACGCGCTGACCACGGGGCAGGTGGACGCGCTCATCTCCGCCCTGGTTGTCGTGCCCGACCGCACGGCCGACGTGGCCTACACCGGCAGCTACTACGACGCGGGACAGTTCTTGATCGCCCCCGCCGGTAGCGACCTGACCGGCATGGCCGACCTGGACGGCCGCGCGCTGGCCGTCGAATTGGGCGCGCTGGGGCACGTGGAGGCGCTGGAGTGGCAGCGCCGGCTGCCGGGGTTGAGCGTGATCACCTATGGCAGTGTCGATGAGGCGCTGGCGGCCGTGGCTGCCGGCGAGGCAGCCGCGGCTCTGGTCGATAGCGTCAGCGGCCGGCTCTACCTGCGCGACCATCCCACGCCGCGGCTGGCCCTGCTGGCCGAGCCGGTCACCTCAGAACCCTATGCCATTGCCGTGCGTATAGGGGATCGAACGCTGCACCGGGAACTGAGCGCGGCGCTGGCCGCGCTGGAGGCCAATGGCGAGCTGGAGCGCATCGTCGCCCGGTGGCTGGATTGAATCACGGGAATAAACGGCTACGGATTGGTACGGACAAAACGGATTGATCGTTTATTCATTAGGGAAGAGTAAGGGCTTTTATCTGTCTCATCCGTGTCAATCCGTAGCCATTTATTCTTCAGGCTGCAATTACGTAAAGATCGTCTATAATGTTAGGTGTTCCCTTGTTTCATGGCGGAAGCCTGAAAGGACGATTACTTATGCTCATCCGGAACAAGTCCGTCGTCACGCGAATCTTGTTGCCCTTGCTGCTGCTGGCATTGCTATGCGCGCTGGCCCCAACGGCGCTGGCGCAGACGAAGACGTTTCACTGGACTGACTGGATCATCGACGTCGTGCTCCAGCCCGACGGCAGCCTCGCCGTCACCGAGACGCAGACGCTCAACTTCCAGGGCGAGCCGTTCAGCTTTGGTTTTCGCAGCATCCCCACCGGTCGCGCCGGTAACAACGACGGCCTGCGCGACGTCAGCGTGCGCGAGGGCGACCTGATCTATCAGGAGTCGTCGTCTAACGCGCCGGGCACGTTCGAGGTTGTAGACCAGGGGAGCGAGACGCGCATCAACTGGTACTTCGAGCCGGCGCTTGGCGCTAACACCTACACCTTCACCTACATCATTGACGGCGCGGTGCGCATGGGCACGACCGAGGACTCCGGCGACCAGATTTTCTGGACGGTCATCCCCAGCGATCACCCGGCTCGTGTGGACAACGCCCGCGCCACGATCACGCTGCCAGAGGGATTTGCGCCGCAGAAATTGACCGGGACGGACGACTACCTGGTGGCGGCCTACCTCAACGACGCGGAGGCAAGCGACGTGGCGATCACGGTCAGCGAGGATGGCCGGGTGATCACCTTCCAGCCATCGCGCCCGCTGATGCCGGGTGAGAAGCTGGATGTGCGCGTGCAGTTCCCGCGCGGGCTGCTGAGTGTGGCGGCCGGCGAGGCCGCGCCGCTGCCGGAGTGGCAGGCGCAGGAGCAGCGCGACGACACCATCGCGCTGGGTATCCTGGCGCTGTCGGTGCTGTTGCTCGTCGCCGGGCCGTTGGGCGTGGTGCTGTTGTGGTACGTGCGCGGGCGCGACCCGCAGTCCGGTCTGGTTGTCCCCGATTACGTGAGCGAGCCGCCGAGCGATCTGCCGCCGGCCATGGTCGGGGCGTTGATCGATGAGAAGGTGGACATGCAGGACATTGTGTCCACGCTGGTCGATCTGGCCCACCGCGGCTATCTGGTCATGCAAGAGGAGAAGAAAAGCTACAACTTCGCGCGCACCGATAAGTCGGACAAGGACTTGCGGCCCTATGAGCGCACGTTCCTGAAAGACGTTTTTCGGGGCGAGGAGAGCCGCTCGTTGAGCAGCCTCCAGTACAAGTTCGCCAGCAAGATACCGGAGTTGCGCCGCCAGGTCGATGAGGCGCTGGTATCGGAAGGGTATCTGCCCCGCGCGCCGCAATCGGTGCGCAGCAGCTACACGGCGCTGGCCGCCTTCGTGCTCATCGCCGGCATCGGCAGCCTCTTCGTGATGGGTTTCTTCCTGGGATCGAACAGCGGGCTGGCCTGTTTCCCGGTATTGGCGATCATCGCCACGGCCATCGCCCTGTTCATCGCCGCGCGCCACATGCCGCGCAAGACACAGAAGGGCGCGGAAGCGGCGGCGACGTGGAACGCCTTCAAGACTTACCTGAAGAACATCAAGCAGTACGCCGACATCGAGAACTCTGGCGACATCTTCGAGAAGTACTTGGGTTATGCCATTGCCTTCGGCATGGAGCGGTCGTTCATCACCACCTTCTCGCAGTCGTCGACTGCGCCCATCCCCCCGTGGTACATCCCGTCGCCGATGGGGCCGCGGCCGATGGGCGGCGGCTTCGGCGGGCCGATCATCCTGGGCGCACCTCGCCCCAGCGGCGGCGGGGGCGTCGATATGCCAAACCTGAGCGACCTGGCCGGCGGGCTGACCGGCGGCCTGAGCGGCATGGCCGGCGACCTGACGCGCATGCTCAACAGCGCCTCCAACACCTTGCGCAGCACGCCGCCCCCGGCCAATACCGGCAGTGGCCGTTCTGGCGGGTTTGGCGGCGGTTTCAGCGGCGGTGGGGGGTTCAGCGGTGGATTCAGCGGCGGCTCGTCGGGCGGCGGCGGCGGCGCGGGCTTTGGATGAGTGTGGTCAGTGGCCGGTGGTCAGTTATTAGTCCCCGGGCCACCGGCCACTGACCACTGGATTAGTACAATGGGACGAACACTAGGTATCCTACTGATTATCGGCGGCATCGTCGTCGGGGCGATTATCATTGCCATGATGACAGCCTTTCGCAACGGCGGTAACCTGACCGCCGACGGCATGGTGTTGGGCATTGCCCTGGGGTTGCTGGTGCTGTCGTTGCCGCAGCTGGGCTTCGGCGTGTTCCTGCTGATGCGCGGCCAGCAAGAGGCGGTCGTGGCCGAGACAGCCGGCCAGCAGCGCAAGCTGCTCGGCATGGTCAAGGCGCGCGGTCAGGTCAACATCGCCGACGTGGCGCTGGAGATGCGCGTCAGCCGCGACCAGATACAGAGTATGCTCTACGAACTGGTCAACATGGGACTCTACAGCGGCTACATCAATTGGGATGAGGGCACGCTCTACTCCAGCCAGGCCAGCGAGCTACGGACACTGGATCGCTGCAAGAATTGTAGCGGCCAGTTGGAATTGGCGGGCAAGGGAGTGATCCGCTGCCCGTTTTGCGGGACAGAGTATTTTCTGCCTTAGGGCAAAGTGTTCAGTGGTGACTACTGAACACTGACCACTCGAGAAAGGAGAAAGGTGATGGCGGACGAACTAAACAACCTGTACGACAAGATTCACGAGGAGCGTGGGGCGCTGGGCAAGCTGCTGAGCAAGATACCCGGCTTCCGCGGCTACATGGAGAAAAAGGGCCGGCGCGACGCAGACCAGTTGATGCGCGACACCATCAGCGGGCGCTTGCAGCAAACGCGACTGGAGTTGGCCGGCGTCAGCCACACGCTGAGCCGGGACATCGTCATGGGCATCGAATACGCCGAAGCCATCGGCCGGGCCGACAACCAGCTCATGGGCCTTATCGCCAAGATCAAGGACGCGCCTCAGGGCTATGCCGGCTTCTTCGACGCCGTCAAGGTCAAGGAGGACGACCTCGAGCGCCTGTACTGGTTCGATGAACAGATGCTCACCCATGCCGAGCAGATTCAGGCTGACGTCGCCGCGCTCAACAAGGCTGCTGGCGAGGGGGCCAACCTTGACGCGGCTATCGTCATGCTGAACCAGGATTTGCAGAACGCCAACCAGGCGTTTAATCGCCGTCAGGAAGTGCTGAACCAGGTGACGGTGACGACCGACGCGGCGGGCATGGGCGCCGCGGCCACTGAAGCCACCGACGCCGGCGACGAGAGCATCACCATCACCAAAGAAAGCCTGGGATAGGGGCCAGGGACTAGTGGCTAGGGAAGAGGGTGTTCTTCCCTGGAACCTGGCCTCTGGAACCTGACCCCTGTACGACTGAACTCACACAAAGGGAGAACAATAGATATGCCCAAGATTCTGGATCGCGTAGCCGTAGAGGGCTGGGGACGGGACGAGGTCGTTCAGAAGTTCCCGCGCGGCGGCCTGGGAGATATCAAACTCGGGTCGCAACTGATCGTCAATCCCGGCGAGACGGCCGTCTTCGTCCGTGGCGGCGAGGCGCTGGGCACGTTCGAGCCTGGCCGCTACACCCTGACCAGCGAGAATATCCCCTTCCTGACCGACCTGCTGGAGAGCGGCCTGTTCGGCGGGGCCAACGTGTTCACGGCCGACGTCTACTTTGTCAAGACGACGGACATGACGATGAAGTGGGGCACGGTCAACCCCATCATCGTCGAACACCCAACGCGCATGCCTGGGGCCAGCGCCATCGTCGGCAACGGCACCTACGTCGTCAAGGTCAAGGAGCCGTGGCGCTTCCTGAACGCCATGGACGCCTTTCGCGAAAGCGTCCGGCAGCAGGACATCAAGACCCGCCTCGATCCCATGCTGGCGGTCATGATCGCCGACAAGTTGAGCGAGCTGGCGGCGGCCAAGGACCTCGGCCCGGCGCAGTTGCAGTCGTTCACGAAGGACTTGAACGCCATGCTCGTCGCGCTCCTGCAAGAGGAGTTCGACGCCATCGGCATCACGCTGATCGACTTCGCCATCAACATGACGCTGCACCCGGACTCGCTGAAGGTCGTCACCAACATGGGGTACGGCACGAGCTACGTCCAGAAGCAGCAGGCCGACGCGCTCATGGCCGCGGCCAGCAACCCATCCGGCGGCGCGCTGAGCGAGGTCGGCTTTGGGGCGATGGGTATGGCGGCCATGCAGCAGCAGCAACTCCAGCAGCAGATGATGGCGCAGCAGTTGTTGCAGCAGCAGCAGGCGGCGCAGGGTGGTGCGGCTCCCGCGGGCGCGACTCCCGCGGGCGCGACTGGCGCGGGCGCAACCCCGCCGGCCGGCGGCCCCGCGCCGATGCCCGACGTGATGACGCCGGAGCAGGCCGCGGCCATCTTGCAGGTGACGGCGGCCGATATCATCGCCGCCATCGACGCCGGCGAGCTGAAGGCCAAGAAGATCGGGGCGGCCTATCGCATCAGCAAGGCCAGCCTCGAAGCTTACCTGGCCGGTTAGTCAGAAGAAGGCTCACGCAAAGAGCGCCAAGAAGCAGAGAACGCAAAGAAGAGTCTCTTTCTTTGCGTTCTTTGCTTCTTGGCGCTCTTTGCGTGAGCTCTTCTTTACTCTAAAGGCGATTCAACGATCAGGCGGACGGCGATAGGGATGGCCGCCTCGACGGCGGGCGAGAGCGCCTCGCCCAGCCCGAAGGCGTGGCCCACAATGGTCAGCATGTACGCCGGCGGGCAGCGGCCGAACAGCGCGGCGGCCAGCGCCAGTAGGCCGTCAGGCGTAGACTCGTGCGATCCGGGCCGGTAATCGGTGGCTGGAGGCAACAGCGCGTAATACACCTCGCCCGCTATGCCCTCCGCGGCGGCGTCGATGAAGACCACGCGCCCGGCCCGGCTGATTGGTTCGGAGAGTTCGGGCGTCAACTGGTGGGCGGTCAAGACTGCCGCGCCGGGCAGCGCCTCGGCTGCTGCCTCCGCCACGCGCCAGCCGACGCCGTCGTCCTCGCGCAGCGGGTTGCCGTAGCCTATGATCAGTAGGTCAGTGGTCAGTAGATCAGTACGTTCTGACTGACCCACTGCATACTGACCCACTGACCACTGATTACTTACCACTGCGCACTCTCCGCTCAACCCCGCTTCACCTCATGCAACACTTCCCCGTCGGGGGAGAGGAGTTGCACGCGCAGCGGCATCTGCCCGAAGGCGTGGGTGGAGCAGCTGAGGCAGGGATCGAAGGTGCGAATGACCGCCTCAACACGATTGAGCATACCTTCCTCAATCCGCTCGCCGCGGACGAAGTGGCGCGCCACCTGGTAGACGCCCTTGTTCATAGCCAGGCTGTTGTGACCCGTGGCGATGACCAGATTGGCCCACTTCATCAACCCCTTGCGGTCGATCTTGTAGTGGTGCATCAGCGTGCCGCGCGGCGCTTCGCTGATACCGATGCCCTCCAGCCGGTTGGGATCGGCGTGGGCGCGGACGTGGTCGCTGAGGATGTCCGGCTCGTTGAGCAGTTGGCTGATCTTCTCGACGCAGTAGAGCATCTCGATGAGCCGCGCGTAGTGGTACTGGAAGGAACTCAGTGTCGCCCCGCGCTCCAGCATGCGGAACTCGGCCCACTCCTCGTCTGCCCGCGGTGTGCCGACCTTGTCGATCAGGTTCAGGCGCGCCAGCGGCCCGACGCGGTAGATGCCATCCGGGTAGCCCAGCGGCTTGTAGTAGGGCGACTTCAGGTAAGAGTCAGGCTCCACCGCCTCGCCGATGTAGTCGTAGAACTGCTCCTGCGGGATGTGGTCGGCTACGATGCGGCCGGTGGCGTCGACGAAGCGCAGCTTGCCGTCATACATCTCCAACCCGCCATCGTCCGAGACGAGGCCCATGAACAGCGACGGGAAGTTGGCGAAGGTGCGAATCTCGGCGTCGAATTGGCCGAAGATCTCCTTGTACCATTCGAGCGTGCGCTGGATGCGCGTCATGGCTTCCGGCGCGCGGGCCAGCATGCTATCGCGCCGGTCGGCCGTCAGGGGCGCGCTGACCCCGCCGGGCACGACCCACGCCGGATGGATGCGCTTGCCGCCCAACAGGGCGATGATGTCCTGGCCGTAGGCGCGCAGCCAGATGCCGTCGCGGGCCAGGTCGGGGCTTTGAGCGGCCACGCCGAAGATGTGGCGCACGGCCGGGTCGCCGTCCATGCCCAGCACCAGGTCGGGCGAGGACAGATGGAAGAAGCTGAGGGCGTGCGACTGGAGAATCTGGGCCAGGTTGAGGATTTGCCGCAACTGGGCCGCCGTCTCCGGGATCTGTACCGCCAGCAGCGCGTCACACGCCTTGGCCGACGCCACCAGGTGGCTGACCGGGCAGATGCCGCAGACGCGCGCCGTCAGCGACGGCATCTCGTGGAAGGGACGCCCTTCCACCAGCTTCTCGAAGCCGCGAAACTGGGTGACGTGGAAGCGGGCTGAACTGACCCGCCCGGCGTCATCCAGTTGGATAGTGATCTTGCTGTGCCCCTCGATGCGGGTCACGGGATCGATGGTGATCGTCTTGCTCATAATGTTTTTCGTTCCCTTCGGAGTGGGCGTTAGAAGCCAAGTGACGAGTCCAGTAAAAGCGCTCTTCCCTAGCCCCTAAACCTTGGCCTCTAGCCCCTATCAAGAGCCGAAATGGGTCAGCGGTCGCAGATCCGGCACGCGGCCGGCCAGCAGCTCGCTCAGCGCGTGGAAAATCACGTCGGCCGAGGGCGGGCAGCCGGGAATGTACACGTCCACGGGCACGACTTGGTGCACCGGGATCGACTGCTTCCGCAGCGCCGGGATGACCTCGACCGGGACGTGCGCGTTGAGCGTCACGTTCTCCAGATAGGCCCGATCCAGCACCGAGGCGACGCTGAAGCGGTTGCGCATGGCCGGCACATTGGCCGTCACGGCGCAGTCGCCCAACGAGACGAGAATCCGTGTGTGGGCCCGCACCTTTTGGATCTTGTGGAAATCTTCCTCGCTGCTGACCGCGCCCTCGACCAGGGTGATGTCCGCCATGGACGGGAACTCCTTGTTATCCACCAGGGGGCTGTAGACCAGATCAGCCTGCGCCGCCAATTCCAGGAGGCGTTCGTCGATGTCCAGGAACGACATGTGACAGCCGGAACAGCCGTCGAGCCAGACCGTAGCCAGAGTGGGTTTGGTGCTCATTTACGCCCCTCCCGCATGTGTTGCAGCTGGGGCAGGAAGCCGCGCCGCTTCTTCATCTCGGCCACGGCCTTGCCCTTCTGGACGAGCGCGCCGGTCGGGCAGACCTGGACGCATTTGCCGCAGCGGGTGCAACTGTCGGCCGTGCCCCACGGTTGGTTGAGGTCGCTGATGATCAGCGAGTTGACGCCGCGCCCCATCACGTCCCAGGTGTGCGCGCCCTCGACCTCGTCGCAGACGCGCACGCAGCGCGTGCAGAGGATGCAGCGGTTGGGATCGTAGGTGTAGTAGCGGTGGGAGGCGTCGATGGATAGCTCCGGGTACAGGTAGGGCACGCCGACGTGGCTGATGCCCAGCTTGCCGGCCATCCATTGCAGTTCGCAGTGTCCGTTGGAAACGCACACCGCGCAGACGTGGTTGCGCTCGGAGAACAGCAAGTCGAGCACCTGGCGGCGGTAGGTCAGCAGGCGCTCGGAGTTGGTGATGACCTCCATGCCCTCTTCGGCATAGGTCATGCAGGCCGGCGACAGGCGCGACCGGCCCTTGATCTCCACCAGACAGAGGCGGCAGGAGCCGATGTCGTGGACGCCTTCCAGGTGGCACAGCGTCGGGATGAAGATGCCGTTCTCCTGGGCCAATTCGAGGATGGTCTCGTCCTCGCGCGCGCCGACGTCGATGCCGTCAATCTTCAGTGTCTTGATGCGACTCTTGAACGGCCGTTTCATTGGGCCACCTCCACTATCGGTTCGTAGTCAGGCGATGGATCGCCGTTAGGCTGGCCGCCCGGACGGTAATGAATTACCTGACTACGAGCTGGATCAAGCGCTATATGACCGTTGGGTTGAATGCACTCCAGGTACTCCTCCCGGAAGTAGCGCAGCGTGCTCAGCACCGGGTTGGGAGCCGTTTGACCCAGACCGCAGAGACTAGTGTTGCGCACCATGTCGCACAGCTTCTCTAGCAGCACCAGGTCTTGGGGCGTGGCTTCGTGGCGGCTGAACTTATCCAGCAGGTTGTACATGTGAACCGTGCCGACGCGGCAGGGAACGCAGCGCCCGCACGACTCGGTCATGCAGAACTCCATGAAGTAGCGCGCCACGTCCACCATGCTGGCGGTCTCGTCCATGACGATCATGCCGCCCGAACCCATGATGGAACCGAGCGCCGACAGCGACTCGTAATCCACCGGCGTGTCCAGGTACATCTCCGGGATGCAGCCGCCGGAGGGGCCGCCGGTCTGGATGGCTTTGCAGCGGCCGTTGTCGGAGATGCCGCCGCCGATCTCATAGATGATCTCGCGCAGCGACGTGCCCATCGGCACTTCGATCAGGCCGGTATTGTTGATGTTGCCGGCCAGCGCGAAGACCTTCGTGCCTTTGCTCGTGGCCGTGCCCAGTTGGGCATACCAATCGCCGCCGTTGCGGATGATGGGGGCGATGCTGGACAGGGTCTCCACGTTGTTGATCAACGTCGGCCGGCCCCACAGGCCATACTCGGCGGGGTAGGGCGGTCGCGGCCGGGGCATACCGCGCTTGCCTTCGATGGAGGCGATCAGCGCCGTCTCCTCACCGCAGACGAACGCGCCCGCGCCCAGCCGGATGTCGACGTGGAAAGCGAACTGGGAGCCGCCGATGCCGCTGCCCAGCATGTTCATGCGCCGCGCCTGGCGGATGGCCGTCTTGAGCCGGGCCACGGCCAGCGGGTATTCGCCGCGCACGTAGATGTAGCCCTGGCTGGCGCCGATGGCGTAGCCGGCGATGGCCATGCCCTCTAGCACGCGGTGGGGATCGCTTTCCAGCACGCTGCGATCCATGAACGCGCCGGGGTCGCCCTCGTCGGCGTTGCAGATGACGTACTTCACGTCATCGTCGGCTTTGGCGACGGTCGTCCACTTGAGGCCCGTCGGATAGCCGCCGCCGCCCCGGCCGCGCAGGCCGCTGGCGACGATCTCATCGATAACTTCGGCCGGGCTCATCTCCGTGATAGCCTTCATCAGACCGGCGTAGCCGTCGGCGGCGATGTATTCCTCGATGCGTTCCGGATCGATGGAGCCGCTGTTCTCCAGCACGATCTTCTTTTGGCGCTGGAAGAAGGGGGTGTTGGTGGGGCAGACGAGACGTTCCACGGGCTGCACCGGATCTGCTTCCAGGGCGGTCACGATGTCGGGCACGTCCTCGACCTTGACGTGCTGGTAGAGCGTTTCCTCCGGCGTCTCGGGGTTGACGGCGACGAGCGGGCCGGCGGCGCACAGCCCCATGCAGCCCGTCCCGCGCACGCGGCACCAGCGCTCCAGGCCGTTCCGTTCCACTTCTTTGTCGAGCGCCTCCTTGATGGTTCCGCTCTGCGACGACATGCAGCCGGCGGCCATACAGACGTTGACCGTGTGGGTGAAGCGTTCCGAAAACTCCTGCTCAGTGGCGGCGATTTCCTCAAGCCGGTCGTACATCATACACCTCCTCAGTAGAAACCGAGTTTCTCAGAAGAAACTCGGTTTCTGGGGCTTCTTGAAACGCCTCCAACCGGGCCATCGCTTCGTGGACATTGACCTTGCCGGCGATGTCGCCGTCGAACACGACGACGGGAGCCAGGCCACAAGAGCCCAGGCAGCGGGCCGTCATCAGGGACAGGTTACCGTCGGGCGTGGTCTGACCGGCCTTGATGCCGTAATGGCCCTCTATCTCTTTAAGCAGCAAGGGTATGCCCTTGATATAACAGGCCGTGCCCAGACAGACGACGCAGGTGTGTCGCCCGGCCGGCTTCAGGCTGAAGAGATGGTAGAACGTGGAGACGCCGTAGACCTGGCTGAGTGGTGCGTTGAGCGACGCGGCCACGTAGCGCAGGGAGTCGTCATCCAGATAACCGAAGGACTCTTGAACCGTGTGCAGCGTCTCGATGAGGCCGTCCCGTTCATAGCCATTGCGCTGCATGGTGGCTTGAACGATGCGCCATCGTTTGTCGTCCGAGGGCGGATCCACCTTCTCGTTCCGCGGTGACATATATCTCCTATTCACTGCCCATGACCTGGCGGACGTCGGGAGTCATCTCAGGTCTGGAGGCTTACCGGTGATTTTCAGGCGGGCTCGCCGCGGCGACAGGGGCCACGGCGACGGGGAGGCCACTGTGGCGCATAAGGTAGCGCGTGAGGCGACATAGCAAGCCTGGGCGGTAGCGCGCAAGTCTTTTACATTGTGGCAGAAAAGGAGGATGCAAGTTAGTGAAATTCGTCACAAATAGACATGACGAGTGTCATGTCTATCCCAGACAAGTGTCACCTTTATGCGAGGCGCGTTCCCAACGGGAGAGCAGGATCGATCAGGAGACGGGTGAGGAGGCCGGGTTCCAGGCCAGAGAAGATGCGCACGGCCAGCCCCGGCCGCGCGTCCGCCAGGTCGAGCATGGCCGTGACCTTGGCGATCATGCCGCCGGTCACGTCAATCCCGCGCGAACCGCCCAGCGCGGGCAGCACGTCCGGTAGGGTAGCCCGTGTGATTGTCGGAATGATCTGGCCGTCCTGGTCGAGGACGCCGGCTGTCTCGCCGGCCAGCAGCAGCCAGCGCGGCTGGAGAGCGTGCGCCAGGTAGTCCATGATCTCTTCGGTCGAGATGATCGTCCCGCCGCGCACGCTGTCGAAAGCCACATCGCCGAAGACGACTGGAACCAGCCCGGCGGCCAGCGCCGCCGCTAGCGGTTCGAGGGCCAGCTGGCTGATGCGGCCGTCGGCCACCTGGGCTGAGGCCGACGGCTGCAAGCTGATGGCCGGCACGCCACCGGCCAGCAATGCGCCGACGACGTGGCGGTTGAGGCGCGAGGCGGCATCGCTGACCGCGGCGAAGCCCCGCCACTGTTCGGCATTCTTCACGCCCTGCCGGGTTCCGTGCCGGGCGGCGGCGACGTGGCCGAAGGAGCCGCTGCCGTGGCCCAGCACCAGGCGCAGGCCGGGCGCGGCGGCCCGCGCCGCGGCGATCTCGGCCGCCAGACGGGCCAACACGTCGCCGCGCAACGCTTCGGTCTGCGTCTTGTCCGTCAGCAGCGAGCCGCCCAGCTTGAGGAAAATGAGGTCGTTCATGGTTTGTTAGAAACCGAGTTTCTACCGAGAAACTCGGTTTCTAGCGCCCGCCGTGGGACGCGAAGTGCTGCTTGATATAGGCCGTCGCCGTTTCGGCCGAGGTCGCCAGATAGAGCAAGTCCATATCGCGCGGCCGGATGTACTCCGCCTGAGCATAGACGCGCAGGGTCTCGCGCCAGGTCGGGCCGAGCAGCACCAGCGGGCGGGGAGATAGTTCGCCTGTCTGCATCAGACTCCAGGCCAGCGCCACTTCCGACAGCGTGCCGATGCCGCCGGGCAAGGCGACCATGCCGTCGTTGTTCATCACCAGGTGCAACAGCCGGTCGCGCTGAGATTCGTAGCGTACTTCCTCGATCACCCACTCGTTGGGTGGTAGGGGCCGGAAGGTTTCGATGCGGCCGCAGGTCACGCCGATGACGTGACCGCCGGCCTCGGCCGCGCCCTGGCTGACCGCGGCCATTGTGCCGCTGTAGCCGCCGGTGGCGACGACAAAGCCCGCTTCCGCCAGCAACCGGCCTACCTGACGCGCTTCCTCGTACGTCTCGCTGCCCGGCGGAGGGCTGGAACTGCCAAAAACCGAAATCACCTCTTGCGCCATCCTCTTCCTCACCACACTTTTTACGGAATCCAAGGCGCCGCCGAGGGACGACGCGCCCGCGACCGTTATTCTGCCCCAATTTCCGCGGCCGGGCTAGAGCGTTAGGAACAGCGTCGATCAGCGCAACGATCAGCGTCTATCCGTGTCCTATTCTGTGGCGTAGTCGCGCAACGCCTCGTAGATCGGCTTGGCGACAAACTCCGGCGTCACCAGGGTGAAGTAGTCGGGGTAGCTGCGCGCCGGAGCGGGGTAGCGGAAGGCCCAGATGGCGAGCGTTTCGACGTAAGGCCACTGCTCGGCGGCGTAGGTCAGCGCGTCGAGGGTGTACTGGATGCGCTGGCCGGGCCGCACGGCCATTGTCCAGCGTGGATGGTCGTTCCAGCCCGATTCGGTGACGTAGATCGAGGTATCCATGTCGCCATACTCCTCCATGATGGCGCGCACGAGCTCGATGCGGCGGAAGTTGAGCACGTCGGGCGCGGGTGCGGCGTCGGCCGGGAAGGTCAGGCCATAAGCATGCACGGCCAGGCCGTCGAAGTAGGTCGCAGCCCCGGCCTCGTACATGCCGCGCAGGTAGACCAGATCGTTGATGGCCCAGGGCGATCCCTCCGGCTCCAGATTGGGAGCCAGCGCGCCGGCCAGCACCGTGATGTCGGGGTTAGCCGCTTTCACCGCCGGATAGACGACGGCCAGTAGGTCAACATAATCCTGCGGCGTGGTCGGCCGGTAGCCCCACTCGAAACTGAGGTTCGGCTCATTACCGATGATCAGATAATCCACCTGTCCGCGATAGCGGGCGGCGAAGGCGGCGGCGAAAGCGGCGAAGTCGTCATAGGCGTCGTGGTCGAGGTAGGTTATGGGGGTGTCGGCCGGCCTGGCCCATTCCGGCGTGTAACCGAGCCGGGCGATAACCTTCAATCCATTCGCATAGGCATGTCCCACTACCTGATCGGGGTGATCCCAGGCCACGCTGCCATCGGCCGACTGGTAGTAGGCCCAGGGGAAGAACTCCACGATCCACGATGCGCCCATCTCGCGCACCATGCGCAAGGTGCGCTGAATCTTCCACTCCTCGACCTCGTCGGTCAGGCGGGTGTGGACGCCTAGGATGGGCTGACTCGTCTGTACCTCTTGCCGAGGCCCGAACGTGACCAGCGTCGGCGCGGGCTGGAGCAGGCTGAGCAGCGCGGCCAGGGCGAGCAGGCGCAGGCCCATGCCAAACGCCGGTCGCGGAGGGTGTCGGAGC
>NZ_JAYRVJ010000094.1:0-4500 GCF_041918635.1 Promineifilum sp. (SeqCode) | reverse complement strand
GGCCACGACCTTATCCCCGATGGCGACGAGGTAGGCGCCGTGCAGATAGAGGACGCTGAAGGCGTCGTTGTCGATCTGCACGTAGGTGTTGCCCCACTGGTCGTAGCCCAGGCCGCTGACCGTGCCGTTGATGATGGACTTGATGACCGCGCCGTTGCCCGCGGCGATGTCCACCGCCAGGTGGCCGTAGCTCTCGCCGTGCGTCCCCTGGGTCAGGAAGTATTCGTCGTAGGGCATGGCGATGGTGGTGTGCCAGGCGGGGTCGGCTTCGGGGCCGGCCTGCCCTGGGTCGGGCGCGGGCGCGGCGGCCGTGGCGGCAGCGCTGGCGGCGTCGGGAGTCGGGGCCGGCGCGGTAGCCATGGGCAAAGACGGCAAGTGAACGTCCTTGCCCGCGCCCGCCCAGCCACGAACGATGTTGGCCGCGAACAGCAGCAGCAGCGCCACACCGGCCAGGGTCATTGCATCCAGTCGTACACGCATTGAAGTACCTTCAGTAGACCTGACAGGTGGGCGGCCACACGCTTCGTTCTTGGTTATGGAACTAGTGGGCCGCCCACCTGCCAGGTCCGGGTTCAGCAACATTCATAGTATAAATAGAACATTTGAGCTAGTCAATGAGCTATTGTGAACAGATTTGAGCCACCGGCTCGTAGCCAGGCAATGAATGGCCGTTCTTCGGGCGAGGGGGAAGAACAGCCATTCATTGCCTGACTACGAACGGGAACGCTTGTCTATCCGCTGCGCTTAAGTACAATGGGATGGTCTATTCTGCTCCCTCACCGATCACGCAGTTTTGACAGGAGTTGTTGTGATGCTGCGACGCAAACATCCCCAGCCGATAGAAAGTATCGACATGTTGCGGACGAAAGGACTAAAGCGCTTCGCCGAGGTCTTCACCGCCGACGGCGAACGCATCGGCGCGGTGCTACGTTTCATCCACCGCCCCATCGAAGAAGTCAACGACGAGATGAAACTGTATCGCAGTTATTTGGAGACCCAGAGCATCCAGTTCGCCGGGCCGGTCTACATTCCCACCGTCTACATCGAGGATTACGATCCGGCGGCCAATCGCGTTATTCTGGCCGTGGATCTGAATACGGTGCGGAACGAGGCCTGGAACCGCGAACCGGACTTCGCCGCCCGCGGCCTGGGCGTGGCCGAGGAGTTGCCGCACTGAGATGAAAATCGGCTTACAGATACCCCGCTTCACCTGGCCGGGCGGCGACGCGGCCATCGCCGGCACGCTGGCCGACATCGCCCGCACGGCCGACGCCGCCGGCTTCGCCAGCATTTGGGTGATGGATCACTTCTTCCAGCTGGAGCCGATGATGGGCCGGGCGACCGAGCCGATGCTGGAGGGGTATAGCACATTGAGCTACCTGGCCGGCCTCACCCAGCGCGTGCGGCTGGGCACGCTGGTGACGGGCATCATCTACCGCTACCCCGGCTTTCTCATTAAGGCCGTGACGAACCTGGACGTGCTGTCGGGCGGGCGGGCCTACTTCGGCGTCGGCGCGGCCTGGTACGACCGGGAGGCGGCCGGGTTGGGCTTCCCCTTCCCGCCGCTGAAAGCGCGCTTCGAGCAGCTGGAGGAGACGCTGCGGCTGGCCCATCACATGTGGCGGCCATCCGGCGGCGAGCCTTTCCACGGCGAGCATATGCGCCTGGCCGAACCGCTGTGCAGCCCGCAGCCCATCAGCCGGCCCCACCCGCCCATCCTCATCGGCGGCATGGGCGAAAAGAAGACGCTGCGCTTGGTGGCGGAGTACGCCGACGCCTGCAACCTGTTCGCCCGCTACGACGACGACGTGCTGCGCCAGAAGCTCGACGCGCTGCGCGGCCACTGCGAGGCGGTCGGCCGCCCCTATGAGGCCATCGAGAAGACGACGCTGGCGACCGTCCACCTCGCGCCGGGGCATCTGTCGGCCGGCGACGTGGTCGAACAGTGTCGGCGGCTGGCCGCGCTGGGCATCGACCACGCCATCTTCAATATGCCCAACGTGCACGAGATCGCCCCGCTGGAGACATTCGGCCGCGACATCATCCCCGCCGCGGCTCAGATGTAAGGGAAGAAAGCGCGCACGCCAAGACGCAAAGAACGCAAAGAAGAATGATTATCTTTGCGTCCTGGCGTGAGCGCTTTTGATTCAGCCCAGGGTCGAGAGCGAGCGCCGGTTGCGGGCGGCCAGGGCGGCGAGGGCCTCGGCCAGGTGGGCGTCGCTGATGGCGTAATCCCCGCGCTCGACGCGCAGCAGGTGGGCCTCCAGCAGCACCTCGGCGTGGCTGTAGCCGGCCGGCGGCTCGAACTTGTAGGTCGCCAGCTCGATCAGGAAGCCCAGCGGGTCGCGGAAGTAGATGGAATCCATGAAGCCCCGATCCACCTCGCCGCTGTTCTGAATATTGCGCTCAGCCAGGCGCGCTTTGACCTGGGTATAGGTCGCCCGCGAGACGTTGAAGGCCAGGTGGTGCACCGCGCCGATGACCTCGGGCGTGTTCTGGGCCGTCGGCTGGCGGTCTTCGCGGGTGAAGACGGTGATGAGCCGCCCGTCGCCGGGGTCGAAGTACAAATGATTCTCCTCCGGTACGTCCAGGTTGGGCTGCTCGAAGAGGAAGGGCATCCCCAACAGACCCTCCCAGAAGTCGATCGACGTCTGCCGATCCGCGCCGATCAGGGTAATGTGGTGGACGCCTTGCGTTTGTAGTCGTTGCATTGTTACCTCACTATCTTATCCACAGTATCTCGCCCTCCAAGGAGAGGTTGCACTCCATCGCGGGCACTGATTATAGGTCGAAACGGCGTTAATCAGCGCAAGAATCAGCGTTCCATTCCTGCATGCCTTTGCCCTGCCGGTCAGCCACGGCCAGAATCGTGTATAGGTTGAGATCCCCCTCCCGCCCGTCGCTGCGAAACTGGGCCAGGACGGCCAGCCCCGCGGCTTCGGCCAGCGCCGCCGTGGCCGCCGCGTCCAGCAGAGCCACGTAGCGCAGCCCATAGCCGCCGCGCTGCCAGGCCAGCAGGTAGTCGCCCGGCTCTACGTCCGCCGCGTCCAGCCCCACCTCGGCCCACGGCCGCAGCTTGCGGCGCTGGCGCGGGCTGTCGAGGAATTGCCAGTTGGCCAGGGCCAGCCGGCCGCCGGGGCGCAGGCAACCGCGCATCTCGCGCAGCAGCCGGGCGCGGTGATCGTGGCCGGGGATGTGCTGGAGGGTGGAGAGGCAGACGACCCAATCGAAGGAGCCGAGGCCGTCCAGCGCGCCCGGCCGGCTGAGGTCGCGGCGCAGGAGGTGGCCGGGCGCTTCCCCGGCGGCCAGCAGCGGCGCGGAGAAGTCGACGCCGGTGTAGCCCGTGGTCGGGTCGATGGCCGGGTCGCGCGCGCGCAGGAAGCGGCCGAAGCGTCCGTCGCCGCAGCCCACGTCGAGGACGCAGGACGGCGCGGCCGGCAGGTGGGCCAGCAGCCGTGCAAAGCCCGGCGGCGGCGTGGCGCGGCTGGCGGCAAACGGCTCGGCGAACCGCTCGTAGAACGCCTCGTTCAGCGCCACCAACCGGCGCGCGACCGCTTCATCCATCACGCTTCCTCTCGAAATCGTAAGAGGCTCACGCAAAGAGCGCAAAGGACGCCAAGAGCGCAAAAAGAGATGTTTCTTCTTTGCGCTCTTTGCGCTCTTTGCGTTCTTTGCGTGAGCCTCTTCTTAGTACCCAAATCGCCTCAGAATGCGCTCGACGGCCGCCACGTAGCTGCCGCCGAACAGCCGGACGTGGACGAGCAGCGGGTACAGGTTATACAGGTCGCGCCGCTCCTCGGAGAAGCCGGGGGCGATGGGACGCAGCTCGCCGTAGCGGTCGTAGAACGCGGGGCCGAACGCGCCGAACAGCGTCGTGAAGGCCAGCTCGATCTCGGCGTCGGCGAAGTAGAGCGCCGGGTCGAGGAAGGCGGTGATGCGGTCGCCGGCGGCCAGGACGTTCGTCGTCCACACGTCGCCGTGGATGAGCGACGGCCGCGCCGGCTCCGCCAGCCAGCGCCCCAGGTCGCCGCCTAGCCGCTCGACGCGGGCGCGGGCGGCCGAGGGCAGCCGGCCGGCGCGGTGGGCCTCGGCGGCCATGTAAATCAGGCGGTGGTCGCGGAAGAAGTCGAGCCAGCGCGCGCATGGCGGGTTGGGCTGGGGCAGGCCGCCGATGAGCGTCTCGCGCTCGAAGCCGTAGGTCGGGGCGGTGAGGTCGTGCAGGGCGGCCAGCAGCTCGGCGGCGTGGCGCTCGGCCCCGCCGCTGAAGGCGCTCTCGCCGGGCACGTGGGCCATGATCAGCAGGCGCTCGGCGGCGAAGTGGACGGCCGGCACGGGCAAGGGCGTCCGCTCGGCCAGGTAGCGCAGCATGAACGCCTCGACCGGCAAGCCGGCCGCGCCGCGCTCATCGGCCTTGGCGACCACGCGCCGGCCATCGGCCAGCCGCGCGGCGTAGACGGCGCTGACGCAGCCGCCGCCCAACGGCTCGATGTCGGCCACCTC
>NZ_JAYRVJ010000093.1:0-5726 GCF_041918635.1 Promineifilum sp. (SeqCode) | reverse complement strand
GAGCAGTACTGGGAAATGGCCGCAGAGCTGGACGCGAACACCGCGGCTCCGGCTGCCGAGCAGCCCGCCTACTTCACGGAGCAATACTGGAAGATGGCCGAGGCGTTGCCCGCGACGAGCGCGCCAGCCGCCGAGCAACCGGCCTACTTTACGGAGCCATACTGGGAGATGGCCGCAGAGCTGGACGCGAACACCGCGGCTCCGGCCGCCGAGCAGCCGGCCTACTTCACGGAGCAATACTGGAAGATGGCCGAGGAGCTGGAGGCGAACCCCGCTCCCGAGCCGGAATGGTCTTACTACACCGAGCGCTACTGGAGCCTCAGCGACAAGTAGTTCGTGGTTAGATGATTCATCGCCGCTGTTTCTCTCGTTAGGTGCGACCCACTTTCTAAAGTGGGTCGCACCGGCATAGAACGGCGATGAATCGCCTGACTGCAAGCGCCGGCGTCCGCTCCCCATCCGCCCCACTGAATACTGCTTACTACTTACTGCTTACTGACCACCTCCGCCACCCGCTCCCCCATTTCCACCGTCCCAATCGCCCCCTCACCCGGCCGGGCGATGTCGGCCGTCCGGCAGCCGTCAGCCAGGACGCGCTCGACAGCCGCTTCGACCGCCGCAGCCTCCTCGGCCAGCCCCAGGCTGGAGCGCAGCAACATCGCCGCGCTCAGGATGGTCGCCAGCGGGTTGGCGATACCCCGCCCGGCGATGTCGGGGGCCGAGCCGTGGATGGGTTCATAGAGACCCGGTCGGGTCTTTGACCGCTGACTGCCGACCGCCAACCCCTGCCCATTATCCACCGGTGCATCGCCCAGCGAGGCCGAGGGCAGCATCCCTAACGATCCGGTGATCATCGACGCCTCGTCCGACAGGATGTCGCCGAACATGTTCTCGGTCACGATCACGTCGAAGTCGGCCGGCCGGTTGATGAGGTACATGGCGCAGGCGTCCACCAGCACGTCCTCGCAGACCACGTCGGGGTAGTCGGCGGCCACCTCGTGCGTCACCTCGCGCCACAGCCGCGACGACGCCAGCACGTTGGCCTTGTCCACCGACGTAACCTTGCCGCGCCGGCCGCGGGCCAGTTCGAAGCCCACGCGTACGACGCGCCGGATCTCGCTCTCCCGGTAGCGCAGCGTGTCCACCGCGGCGCGCTCCCCATTCACCGTCTCGCGCCCCTGCGGCCGGCCGAAGTACAGCCCGCCGGTCAGTTCGCGCACGATCATCACGTCCACGCCGCGCACGCGCTCCGGCCGCAAGGGGCTGGCGTCCACCAGCGCGTCGAGCACCCGCACCGGGCGCAGGTTGGCGTACACGCCCATTGCCGCGCGCAACTGAAGCAGCCCTTGCTCCGGCCGCACCGGCGCTTTAGGGTCGCTCCACTGCGGCCCGCCGACCGCCCCCAGCAAGACGGCGTCGGCGGCCAGACAGCCGGCCAGCGTCTCCTCCGGCAGGGCCGCGCCCGCGGCGTCGATGGCGCAGCCGCCCATCAGCCCCTCGTGGAACGCGAAGGTGTGGCCGTAGCGCTCGGCCACCGCCGCCAGCACCTTCCGCGCCTCGGCGACCACCTCCGGCCCGATCCCGTCGCCGGGCAGTAACATAATTATCGCATCCATATGAATGATTCTGGTTTGCTTGTTAACGCAAAGCAACTGTAGCGCAACCATTCCTGGTTGCGGCCTGCTCAGTCAGGAATGACTAAACCACGCGTTGCGCTCTTCATCCTGTCTTCAAGTCTCGCGCTTGGCCGCCGCTGGCGCGCAGCAGGTCGGCCGGCGTGATGGGGAAGACGGTATTGGGCGTGCCCGCGGCGGCCCAGATGACGTCGTAGCTCATCAAGTCCTCGTCTACGTAGACCGTCATTGCCGTCGCGTGGCCGAACGGAGGAACGCCGCCGATGGCGTAGCCTGTCGCGCCGCGTACGGTGTCGGCGTCTGCGCGCTCCACCTGCTTCCGGCCGACGCTGAACAGCGCGGCCAGCTTGCGCGTATCCAACTGGTTCGCCCCCGACACCAGGGCCATGACCGGCGCGCCGCCCACAGTGAACACCAGACTCTTCACGATCTGCCCGACCTCGCAGCCGATGGCCGCCGCCGCCTGTTCGGCCGTGCGCGTCGGCTCGGTGAAGGTCACAATGTCAATGGTCAATCCCAGCCCGGCTGCTGCGTCGGCCACGCGTTGGGCGGAGGGATGCAGGGGGGCAGAGGAGCGAGAGGGCAGGGGAGCAGGGGAGAGCGAACCGTCATGGTCAGAACGGCCTCTTTCACCCCTGCTCCCCTGCCCCCCTGCTCCCCCGTGTTCGGTCTGCAACTCGTCGTCATCCATAGATAGTAACCAACGCATACTCCATACTATCCGCCAGCGCCCGCCAACTGGCGTCGATGATGTTGGGGCTGGCGCCGACGGTGCTCCAGCGGCGCATACCCTGGCGCGACTCGATGAGGACGCGCGTCGTGGCCGCGGTGTTATTCTCGCCATCCAGAATGCGCACCTTGTAGTCCTCCAGCCGCACGCCGGCGATCTGCGGGTACACCCCGCACAGCGCCTTGCGCAGGGCCGTGTCCAGCGCGTTGACCGGGCCGTTGCCCTCGGCCACGGTGTGCATGATCTGCGGCCCTACCCGCACTTTCACCGTCGCTTCGATCACCGTACCGCGGCCCGCGGCCAGTTCGGCGCGCGATTCGCCCGTCGAGCCTCGGAGCCGGCGCTGCACCATGACCGAGTAGTTGATCATCTCGAACGGCGGCACGTAGGCCGGGTGCGTGCGTCGCAGCATCAACTCCACCGACGCATCGGCCCCTTCGAACGTGAAGCCCTGCGCCTCCAGTTGCTTGATCTCGTCCAGCACACGGCCGATGTCGAGGCTCTCCGGGTTCAGCTTGAACTGCCTGATCTTGTCGATCAGATTACCGCGCCCCGACAGTTCCGAGACGACGCTGCGCTGCCGGTTGCCCACCTGGGTCGGGTCGATGTGCTGGTAGCTCTCCGCATTGCGCAGCATGGCCGCGACGTGGATGCCGCCCTTGTGGGCGAAAGCGCTGCTGCCGACGTAGGGCAGGTGATCGTCGTGGGTCAGGTTCGCCAGTTCGGCCACCAGCCGTGACAGTTCCGTCAGTCCGGCCAGCCGCTCCGGCGGCACGCAGTCGTAGCCCATCTTCAGTTGCAGGTCGGGGATGATACTGCACAGGTTGGCGTTGGCGACGCGCTCGCCATAGCCGTTGATCGTCCCCTGCACCTGCGCCGCCCCGGCCCGCACGGCGGCCAGGGTGTTGGCCACGCCGCAGCCCGCGTCGTCGTGGGTGTGGATGCCCAGCGCGACGCGGCCGTTCCCGTTCGCGCGCTCTTCCGCCTCCGCAAGCGGATCGTGGAGCCGCTCCAGCGCCCGCCCAACCGCCTCCTCTATCTCCCAGGGCAGCGAGCCGCCGTTCGTGTCGCACAGCACCACGCAGTCCGCCCCGCCGCGCGCTGCCGCCGCCAGCGTCGCCAGGGCGTACTCCGGGTTGGCCCGGTAGCCGTCGAAGAAGTGCTCGGCGTCGTAGATGACCTCTTTGCCCTTGGCCTTGCAGTAGGCCACGCTGTCCTCGATCATCGCCAGGTTCTCTTCCAGCGTCGTCTCCAGCACCTCGGTGACGTGCAATTCCCAGCTCTTGCCGACCAGCGTCACCACCGGCGTCTTCGCCTCCAGTAGCGCGCTCAGGTTGGGGTCTTGCTCCGGCCGGGTGCCCTTGCGCCGCGTGCTGCCGAAGGCGGCCAACTTGGCATGCTTCAGGCCCAGCGACGGTGCGCGTCGGAAGAACTCCACGTCCTTCGGATTGGAGCCGGGCCAACCCCCTTCAATGTAGTCCATGCCGAATGCATCCAGCCGTTGGGCGATCTTCAGCTTGTCGTCGAGGGACAGGGAGATGCCTTCCCGCTGGGTTCCGTCGCGCAGTGTTGTGTCGTAAAGGGCGATTTTGGTCATGGTTATGCCTTGATTGCTGACAGATCTGACAGGTGTGGGGCGTTGGCCGCCAACGCCCCACACCTGTCAGGTCTAGCTCGATAACCCCTCAGTATTCACGCGGGCGGGCCGCCGCGCCTCATGCGTCTCGATCTGGGGCGCGTGTTTTAGCAGATAGCCCAATTGGTCAAGCCCTTCGAGCATGCAGACCTTGCTGAAGCCGTCGATGGGGAACGGCACGCGCCGGCCGTCGGGCAAGAGGAGCGACTGCGTATCCAGGTCAACCGTCACTTCTACGTCCGGGTCTTCGGCGGCCAGGCTGACCAATTGCTGCTGCGTGTCATCGTCTACCACCAGCGGCAGCAGGCCATTCTTCAGCGCATTGTTGCGGAAGATGTCGGCGAACGAGGTGCTGATGATGGCCCGGAAGCCGTAATCGGTCAGCGCCCATGGCGCGTGCTCCCGGCTGGAGCCGCAGCCGAAGTTGTCGCCGACCAGCAGGATGCGCGCGCCCTGGTGCTCCGGCTGGTTGAGCGGGAAGTCGGGCTTCGGTCGCCCCTCCTCGTCATAGCGCCAGTCGGCGAACAGGTTGGCGCCCAGCCCGCTCTTGCTGATCGTCTTCAAGAAGCGCGCCGGGATGATCTGGTCGGTGTCGATGTGGTCGGCAGGTATCGCCACAATGCGGCTGGTTAAGGTGGTGAATGGTTCCATAGTTGTCAGTTGTCAGTTGTCAGTTGTCAGTGCTGGTCACTGATCACTGACAACTGATCACTACTAAATTAATTCTCTTACATCTGTGATCGTCCCCGTGACGGCCGCGGCGACGGCGGTCAGAGGGCTGGCCAGGAACGTCCGGCCGCCCTTGCCCTGCCGCCCCTCGAAGTTGCGGTTGCTGGTGCTGACGGCGTATTGCCCGGGCGCGAGCTGATCGCCGTTCATGGCGATGCACATGCTGCACCCCGCCTCGCGCCACTCCGCGCCCGCCTCCCGGAAGATGCGATCCAGCCCTTCGGCTTCCGCCTGGCGCTTCACGTCCTGGGAGCCGGGCACGACCATGACGCGCACGCCGTCCTTGACTCGCCGGCCGCTCATCAGTCCCGCCGCCTGTCTCAGATCGCTGATGCGCGAATTGGTGCAACTGCCGATGAAGACCACGTCCACTGGATGACCCAGCAGCGGCCGGCCGGGCGTCAGCGCCATGTAGTCCAGCGCCCGCTGCAGCGTCAGCCGTTGCGTCAGGTCGCTGATGTGGGCCGGGTCGGGCACAGGCGCGGTGATGGGGATGCCCATGCCGGGGTTCGTGCCATAGGTGATCATCGGCTCCAGCACCGCCGCGTCGATGTCGACCGACTTGTCGAAGCGCGCCCCCTCGTCGCTGGGCAGCGCGCGCCAGCCGGCCACGGCCGCGTCCCAGGCCGCGCCCTGCGGCGCGAACGGCCGGCCGGCCAGGTAGTCGAACGTTGTGTCGTCCGGCGCGATCAGCCCGGCCCGCGCGCCCCCCTCGATGCTCATGTTGCAGATGGTCATCCGCTCTTCCATTGTCAGGCCGCGGATAGCCGAGCCGCGGTACTCGAAGACGTGGCCCGTGCCGCCGCCCACGCCGATCCGCGCCAGCAGGGCCAGGATGATGTCCTTGGCCGTCACACCGGGGCGCAGCCGCCCTTCCACGTTAACGGCGTAGGTGTTCGGCTTGTGCTGCAACAGGCATTGGCTGGCCAGCACGTGCTCCACCTCGCTTGTGCCAATGCCGAAGGCCAGCGCGCCGAACGCGCCGTGGGTGGCCGTG
>NZ_JAYRVJ010000092.1:0-1936 GCF_041918635.1 Promineifilum sp. (SeqCode) | reverse complement strand
TGGCTCCAGGCCCGCCTCACTAATGACACTGATCGCGCCCAGGGTGAACACCCAGAGCTTAGGAGCAATGAGAATGAACCCCGCGCCGAAAAGCAGAGCGCGCGGCGGGGTCACGCCGTCGAGCATGGCCAGCCACTTGGGTGGCGGCGCATCCGGATCAGGTTCCTTGGCCCACTTCTTATAAGCGGTGACCAGTAACATGATGCCGAGCGCCACGAGAAGCCCGGCCTTGAACCAACCCGATCGCTCGGCGCTGTCGGCCGGGTCGCCGGCGAGGACAACCCCAAACAACCCCCACTGCGCCAGCCGCACCAACGTCATGCCAAGGACGAACAGAATCGCCTTAAGCGGCCCCCGCTTTTCGCTGGTCAATAGCAAAACGATGACGATGATCTGGAGCGGAACCAGCGCGCTGCCAATGATAAACGGTAGCAAGGGAGTAATGACGGCTTCCATAGTGCCTACCTCGGGCTGTTCGGTTGTTCGATGTCGAGCCGGAACGGTATCTGGCTCTCTCGTCTCTGAGGGACACAGTATAGCACGTGTTATAAATGAATCTACAGAGAAAAAACATCCACACAGTCTGAGATGTTACTGGCATCTCGGATTGTGTGGATGTTTTCGTATTCGTTGCCGGGAACCAGAGTCCCGGTGATTCGATCCAGAGCGTTGACCTAGGCGGCGGAACCGCGCCTAAGAGCGACCAGCCATCCCCGCGACGTAGTGCTCAATGGCCCGGCTGAAGAAGCCCGGCAGGTCGGGGTGCATGGCCGTGAAGAAGGCGGCAAACCGCGGGTCTTCGGCATAGGCCTGGCCCAGCCCGCGCAGGATGTCGGGCGTCGGCTCGTAGAAGGCGTGCAGGTGTTCGTGCCAGCGGGCGATGACCGTCTGCACCGCGGCGTCGGCCGGGTCGCGATCTAGCAGCGGCAGGAGGTCCTGGTAAACCGCTCCGCCTTCGGTCTGGATGCGCGCCTTGTCTTCGGCGGTGTAGCTCTTCCAGCGGCGGCTGGACTCCTGTACCATGCGGGGATCGTACATCTGGGCTGCCTCTTCCTCGTAGCGGGCCTGCGTCTCGTCGTCGAAGCCCTCGAATAGCTCTTTCGTGCTCATCTCGATCTGTCCTTTCAGGTGTAATACCGTCCTGTCAATGGTGTGAATGAGGCCGTTCAGACGGGCCACCCGCGCTTGCAGCGCGCGCCGGTGTTTTTCCAGCGCCGGCACAGTCTGGAATTCCGGGCCGTCCAGCACGTCGCGAATCTCGTTCAGGCTCAAGTCCAGTTCCCGAAAGAACAGAATCTGCTGGAGCCGGAGCGCGGCGGCGTCATCGTAGGTGCGGTAGCCGTTGTCGCCGACAGCCGACGGTCGCAATAGGCCGATCGCGTCGTAGTAATGCAGGGTGCGCGGCGTCACCCCGGCCAGGCGGGCCAGCTGTCTGACGGTGTAGGACATAGTCTGTTCCTCAATCCAAGGACGGATGATAAACTATAACGTAACGTCAATGTCAAGGGGGAATAAGGTGTCTTTTTGCATTGGGATTCTTATCAGATATTATCTGCGCGCCCAGTTACTAAAGGCACATCGCTGACAGAAGCATCCGAAAATTACGCAGGTTGTGCAGGTTGTTCCAGAGAAAGGGCGGCGGCAGTTTGTGCTACTTGAGGCAAGCCAGAGACGCGCCGTTCTAAAGGAGGGTAGAAATGGAGCCAACACTCCAAATCACAATTCATCAACAACAGGCGCGCGTGCCCTTGACCGTTTTTGTGGTCGAGGGCGAGATCGACGCCGCCACCTATATCAGCTTGCAAGACAGCGCGGCCGAGGCATGCCGGGCCGGGACGCGTTGGCTGCTCCTCGATCTGGCCGGCGTCAGACACATGGGCAGCGCCGGGCTGCGGGCGTTACATCAAATCGACAGCATGCTGCGGCGCGAATCGGC
>NZ_JAYRVJ010000091.1:0-5352 GCF_041918635.1 Promineifilum sp. (SeqCode) | reverse complement strand
GCATGAGAAGCAGCGACATCCTCCAGCAGCGCCGCGAAGTCGTCTTTCTTGTGCCGGGCGACGAGCATCGCATTGTAGTCTGTCCAATCTCGGTCGTGGTGGGCGTAGAATTCCGGCAAAGCGCCGTTCAACACCTCGCCGATGGCCGCCCGGTTGGTATGATCCCAGCCGATCAGGTGTGCCAATAGAGCGCCGGCGTCCCAGGTTCCCACAAAAGGGCGGTGGCGGGCATCGTCGGGGAGCGCTTCCGCCTCCGCCAGTATTCGACCGCGCACATCGGCCAGCGCGTTCATCAGGGAGGCCTTGTCCTGTTCGGTTCTTACCTTGCGGCTCATGATTCACCTCGGCTCCCTCTATGTCCGTTTCGCTCACCTAATAAAGGAACGGCACTAAGCGCCATGTGTGGCGGCAGTAGTGTACATATGTCGCGCCCAGGACGCGCTGCAGGTCGGCCTCCTCGCGGCTCATGCGTCGTACGAGAGCTGGCAACAGAAAGACCAGCGCCACAGCCGCGCCCGCGAAGCTGGCGACGATCAGCGGCCAGCCCGTTGCCCATAATAGCGCGGCTGCATACAAAGGGTGACGCACCCACCGGTAGGGGCCGCTGCGGACGAGGTGGACGGCCGGGCCGGCTGTAGCCCGGGGTCGAAAAGCGCTTCCAAGCGCGACGCGGGCGCTTACTCCCAGAAAGATCGCCGCCGTCGCTAGCGCTACACCGAGGATACTAACCCCTACTGGCAACCGGGCCGCCAGGCCATACACCCGGTCAATCACGGCCGCCGGTGCGGCAGCGATGAGACCCAGAGCGATCAGATTGTCGGTCGCATCTCGGGGGCCGCGCGGCTGCTCGATGTCCACAAACGCCGTGGCCGCCAGCCACATGCCAGCTGTTAGCGCCACGAACAGTATCTCAGCCCAATCGTTGGCAAACCACCACCAGCCGCGGGCGATTAACGCCGGCAGGAGGAAGGCGACTAGGAATACAAACGGCAGCGCGATGAGCCACTTGGTGCGATTGGTCATGTTACACCTTGGGCATTTACCTGTATTATACCATAAGCGCGTCACGGCCCGTTCGCCGTCGGCGCGCGCATCATGCTCAATCGGAATCGCCGTTACGCCCTCGTCCTGTTGCGCCTCGCCGTCGCCGCGCTCTTCCTCGCGCCGCTGCTGTGGGCCATGGGGGCTGCCCTGCGGCCGGCGGGCGTACCGCTGGCGGCTCCGTTTCTGTCCGTCACGCCCACGCTCGACAGCTTCGCCCGGCTATTCCGCGTTCTACCTGTTGGCCGCTTCACCCTCAATTCCCTGCGCGTCGTGGTGTTGGCCGTGCCCCTGACTCTGATCACCGCCTCTTGGGCGGGTTACGCCATGGCCCGGCTGCCGCGCCCGTCGCAGAGACGGTGGGTGCTCGTCTCGTTGCTGGTCCTGATGGTTCCCGCCATCGCCCTGTGGCCGGCCCGCTTTCTGGTCTACAGTCGCCTGGGGCTGACCGATTCGATCGGGGCGCTCATTGCCCCCGCTTTCATGGGCAGCAGCCCCTTCTTCGTCCTCATGTTCTACCGCGCCTTTCGTCGCATCCCGCCGGCTATTTACGACGCCGCGCGCATCGACGGCGCGGGTGTGCTCGAAACGTGGCGGCGGGTGGCGTTGCCTATCGCCCGGCCGACGGCCTTTGCCGTCGCCATCTTGACTTTTATCTTCTATTGGGGAGACTTTCTCTCGCCGCTGCTCTATCTGAGCGACGCGCGCGATTACACCCTGCCCGTTGGCCTCGAACTGCTGGAGCAACTCGGCCGGACGGACTATTCGCTCCTGATGGCCGGCGCGCTCTGGGCGACGCTTCTGCCGGTAGTCTTGATTGTGGTGATAGTCAGCACGATGGCTCTCAAAGAGAGGCAGAATCCGCAGAAGGAACAGAATAGTTAACTTATGCGAAAAATGGCGCTGTTCGGCATCCTCTTCATCCTTGTCGCACTGGCCGGCTGCCGTTCAGAACCGCAGGCCGTGTCCTTCATGGTCTTTGGCGACCCGGCGGAGTTTGCCGCCTACGAGTCGCTGGTCGAAGCCTTCGAGGCTGCTCAGGACGAAGTCGACGTCACGCTGTCGCACATCCCCTCGCAAGGGGACTATCGCACCAAGCTGGCGACCGATTTCGCCGCCGGCACGCCGCCCGACGTGTCGCTGCTCAGCTTCCGCCGGGCGGGCGCGTTCATCGCCGCCGGTCAACTGGAACCCCTTGGGCCTTACCTGGCGGAGAGCGACGTCATCGCCGCCGAGGACTTTTACCCGATTACCCTGGAGTCCTTCACCTGGAACGACCAGCTCATGTGCATCCCCCAGAACATCTCCAGCCTGGTGGTGTACTACAACCGCGACCTCTTCACCGCGGCGGGCGTGGCCGAGCCGGCTGACGACTGGACGTGGAATGACTTCCTGGCTGCCGCCCAGGCCCTCACGCAAGACACGGACGGCGACGGGACAATCGACCAGTACGGCCTCGGGGTCGAGGCGTCGCTCTACCGGCTGGCCCCCTTCGTCTGGCAGAACGGTGGCGAGATCGTGGATGACGCCGCCTTCCCGACGCGGCTCGGCCTGACGCTCCGCCCGGCGCAACTCGCCCTGGAGTGGTTCGTCGCCCTCCAGACGGTACATCACGTGGTTCCCGACCGGCTGGCGGAAGCGTCGCAGGATAGCGAGAGCCGCTTTGTGGCCGGCACAACGGCCATGTACCTGAACAGCCGTCGCGGCACGCCCACCTATCGCGAATCGGCCGCCTTCGATTGGGACATCGCCCCGCTGCCGCGCGGCGCGCAAACGGCCGGCGTGCTGCACAGCGACGCCTACTGTTTGTCGGCCACCGCGACCAACAAGGATGCTGCCTGGCGCTTCATCGAGTTCGCCAACTCGCCGGAGGGACAGACGCTCGTCGCCCAAAGTGGGCGCACCGTTCCCTCGCTCGTCGCCGTGGCCGAGTCCGAGGCCTTTCTGGACCCGGCGCAACGGCCGGCGCGCAGCCGCGTCTTCCTGGATACCATCCCCGACCTGCGTCTCGTTCCCCTGCTCAGCACGTGGGATGAGATCGAGGGCACGGCGTCGGAGGAGATCGACCGCGCCTTCTATGGCGACATCGGCGTCGAGGAGGCAGCTGTCCTGGCCCGCGATCGGACGGAAGAGTACTTCGCCCTGGCGGCCCGGCCGTAGCGCATTCAGACCTGACAGGTGTCGCGCCTCGGCGGCGCGACACCTGTCAGGTCTAGTCTCACTGCGTAACCGTCACCGCCAGCGCAAACGTGTCCGCCGGCTCCACGGCCGTCTCCCCCGGCCGGGCGTTGATCAGTTCCAACGTGATAGCGCCCGGCCCGACCGCCTCGAAAGTGAACGTCACCCGGCCGCCCGCGCCGGGCATTGGCTCCCCCTCGATCTCGTAAGCCGGCTCGCCGCTGGGCCACAGGATGGCGTCGTCGTTGACGACGATGCTCCAGACGTAGCCCGTGCTGCGGTTTTCGGGCAGGCTTAACTGGAACGCGTCACCGACGGTCATCGCCACCGTCTGGCCGTCGTCGTTCTCGTCGGCGATGTAGATGTCCTGCGGCGTGTTGCCGCCACAGGCCACGAGCGTGGTGAGCAGGAGTAGCGAGAGCAGCAGCGTTCTAAACGTCATCAATGTATGGCCTCTTGGGGTATGGCTAGAGCTTGCCGCAACACCTCCGCCGGGTGCAGCGCCGCCCGGCCGCTGCCGTGGGCGATCTGCTGGCGGCAGCTGACCCCGGCGGCGACGATGATCGTCTCCGGCGCGGCAGCGCGCACTGCCGGTAGCAGCCGGCGCTCGGCCATGCGCAGTGAGATGTCGTAATGTTCCGCCTCATAGCCGAACGACCCTGCCATGCCGCAGCAGCCGGAGTCTACTTCCTCCACCGCATAGCCGGGCGGCAGGCCGAGGACGCGCCGCGCCGGCTCTGTGCCGACCAGCGCCTTCTGGTGGCAGTGACCGTGCAACAGCACGCGCCGGGGTTCGCCAGTAAACGACAGCCGCAATTCGCCGGCCGCCGCCAGCCCGTCGATGAACTCCTCGAAGGTGAGCGCCTGTCGGGCAACCAGAGCCGCGTGTGGGTCGCCGGGCAACAAGTAGAGGTACTCGTCGCGCAACATCAACAGGCTGCTTGGCTCTAGACCGACCAGGGAACGGCCCGCTTCGGCATGGGGCGCAAGGGCGCGTAGGGTGCGTTCGGCCGCCCGCCGCGCCTCGGCCACCAGTCCCTTGGAAAAGAACGCCCGCCCCTCATCAACGGCCACCGCTTCCACCGCCCACCCCGCTGCCTCCAACACCTCCACCGCCGCGATCCCCACCTCTGGGCAGTTATAATTCGTGAAAGCGTCTATCACCAGCGCCACCACATCGCCCCGGCTCCCCGGCTCCCCTGCTCCCCTGCTTCTCTTCGCCCACCACCTCATAAACGACTGCCGCGCCACTACCGGCAGCGCCCGCTCCGTCGCCAAGCCCATCAGCCGCCGGGCTCCACGCGCCCGTAGCAGCCTGTTGGTCAGCGGCGCGCGCCAGTCGCCCCCTAGCCGGTTGAGCGCCGCCACGTGACCGAACAACCGGGCGCGCAGCGGCGTCCCGTGAACCTCATAGTAGCGCGCCAGAAACTCCGCTTTCAGCCGGGCCATATCGACCGCCGACGGGCACTCCGCCTTGCATGCTTTACAGCTGACGCAGAGATCCATCACGGCGTACATGCGCGGGCTGGTTAGTTCCTCGACCGGTAGCACGCCCGACAGCGCTGCCCGCAGGGCGTTGGCCCGGCCGCGCGTGCTGTGCTCCTCCTCGCGGGTCACCATGAAGCTCGGGCACATCGTCCCCCTGATGCGCTGGCGGCAGATGCCCGCCCCATTGCACATCTCGATCGCCCGGATGAACCCGTAGGGGGTTGTGGTGGTAGTTGGTGTTTCTGGAATAGTTATGCGAATAATCGATGTGCCATCCCCTTCGTAGTCGCTGAAATCGAGGCGCGACCGGTCGGCGACCGTGGGGAGGGCGCGCAGCGAGTCGGTCATGGGCCGGCCATCGACGATGACGCCGGGGTTGAGCAGGTTGTGGGGATCGAAGAGGCGCTTGACCTGCCGGAACAGACCGTACAACTCCGGGCCGTAGAACGCCTCATTGAGCCAGGTGCGCGTGCGTCCGTCGCCGTGCTCGCTCGACAGCGCGCCGCCGTACCCTTTTACCAGGCCGGCGGCGACGGCGGCGATGTCGGGCATCTTCGCCAGGTCGGCGGCGCTACGGGTGTTGAGCAGCGGACGAATGTGCAGACAGCCGGCGCTGGCGTGGGCATAGTACGAGATCGGCGTATC
>NZ_JAYRVJ010000090.1:0-2682 GCF_041918635.1 Promineifilum sp. (SeqCode) | reverse complement strand
CGGCGCTGCCCTACCTGCTGGTGCTGGCTGGCGGTCTGGCCGCGCCCGAGTTGCGGCGGGTGCGGCCCCATCGTCTTTCGGCCGGCCGGTTCAGTCCGACGCACGTGACCGCCGCCGGGGTGGCTGTCCTGATCGCCGTCGCCCTGTGGATACATCCCCATTACTTGAGCTACTTCAATCCACTGGCCGGCGGCCCGGCCAACGGCTACCGCGTCCTGACCGATAGCAACGTCGATTGGGGACAAGACCTGCTGCGCTTACAGACCTGGATGGATAAGCGCGGTGTATCCTCGGTTCGTCTCGGCTGGTTCGGCTCGGCCGCCCCCGACTACTACGGCCTGGCCTACGAACCGCTGCCCGGCGTCGGCCGCGATCAGTTCTTCCGCCTGTGGTGGGACGTGCCTTTTGACCCGGCGCAACCGGCTCCGGGCGTCTACGCCATCAGCGCCGGCAGCCTGTGGGAACTGCCGCTGCGGGTCGAGGAGAAGCGCGTCTACGCCTGGTTCCGCGACCGCGAGCCGGATGACCGTATCGGCTACTCCATCCTGATCTATGACGTCCGCTGATCGATCCCAACTGTCTCCGCGGCGGGTCGAGTGGCGGGCGGGCCAAGCGCGCTGGCTGCTGCTGGCGACCCTGACCCTGCTGATCGCTGCCCTGTTTCGCATGGTGGCTCTCGACGAAGTTCCGCCCGGCTTACATCAGGATGAAGTGCTTGCCGCTGACATCGCGCTGTTTGTCCGCAATGGGGAGAACGCGCTCTTCTTCCATCATGGTTACGGCCAGGAATCGCTCTACGCCTACCTGGCCGCACCGTTTGGGGCGCTCTATGGCGATAACCTTCTGGCCGCCCGCCTGCCCTCCGTTTACCTGGGGCTATTGCTGGTCGCGATAACCATGCGCTGGGCGAGGCGCGATTACGGCGCGACGGCCGCGCTTGTCGCCGGGTTAGGTCTGGCCGTCAGTTGGTGGCCGGTCATCTTCAGTCGCATCGGCATCCGACCCATCCTGGAGCCGGTACTGCTGGTCGCCGCGGTCTGGTTCTGGCCGCTGCGCGACCGGGCGCTCGGCCGTCGCGGGCTGATGTCGGCCGCGCTGGCGGGCATGCTGTTCGGCCTGTCGCTCTACAGCTACACCGCCGCGCGCGTCGTCCCCGCCATTCCCGCCTTGCTGCTCCTCTACTTCGGCCTGCGATACGTCCTGGGGGTGATGGGCGACAGAAGCCGCCAGCCGGCCGGGAGCGCTTTCCTGCGCGGCCAGATTGTTTACGCTTCGCTTATCCTGGTCGTGGCCCTTCTCGTCTATTTACCCCTGGGCCTGACCTTGCGCGCCAATCCCGAGTTGGAGCAGCGCCTGCAACAACTGGAAGGCCCGCTGACGGTGCTGCGGGCCGGCGATCCGGGGCCGGCGCTCGACATGACAGCCGCCACTCTGGGTGTCTTTAGCTTCACGGGCGATCCGCGCTGGACGTATAGCCTGCCGGATCGCGCCCTGTTCGACCCGCTGACGTCCCTTCTCTTCTACGGGGGGCTGCTTATCGCGCTGTGGCGCTGGCGTCGTCCGGTCTATGCGTTGTTGCCCATCTGGCTGGCGGTGGCGCTGCTGCCCAGCGCCCTTTCGCCCGATGCGCCGAGCACCGTGCGGCTGGTCGGCGCGCTGCCGGTGGTTTACCTCCTGCCCGGTCTGGTTGTGGCGGCGCTGTGGCAACGCGCCCGCGCCCGCTGGCCGAACTCCCGGCCGCGTTGGGCGGTTCTGGGCGGGACACTGGTTCTCCTGCTCGGCCTGAACGCTTACGGCACGGCGCGAGACGGCTTCTATCGCTGGCCGCGCGAGCTGGAAGTGCGGCTTCGTTATCAGGCAGCGATCCGCGACATCGGCCGCTACTGGAAGGAGACGGACGGCGAGACCGCGCCCGTCGTCGCCGATAGCTTCTTTGACCCCATTGACGCGGATACCTTGCGGCGCGGCCTGGGTATGGATGTCAGGGCGCGTTGGGTGCAGACCGGCGCGGAAGTACCGGGCGCGGTGGTCTGGCCCGCCGGCGTGGTCTCGCCGCGCCTCTACGTGCCCGAGTACGCGCCGCTGGCTGCCGAACTAGCCGCCGCCGCGGGAGTCGCCGACGAACCGATTTATCGCAGCACCGCTGCGCCGTCGTTTACCGTTTACGTTCTGCCCCCGGAGCCGGCTGCGACGCTTCAACCACTGGATGCGGATTTCGGCGACGCGGTCGGGGTCGCGCTATCACTGCGTGGCGTGGCCATGGCCGGCGAGCCGGAACCGGCGCCGGCCGCCCTGCCCTTGCAGCTAATAACCTGGTGGTATGTAGACGCGGAGGACAGCGCTGAGTCGCTTGAGGGTGAACTGGCGATCTTCGTCCACCTTCTGGACGAGAGCGGCGCGCTCGTCAGCCAGGCCGACGGACTGGACGCTGCCGCCGCTACCTTATGGCCGGGCGATCGTTTTCTGCAACGCCACTTGCTCCCCCTGCCGGCGCTGGCCCCGGGCCGCTACGAACTGCGACTGGGCCTCTACCGGCGCGACGAGGGACAGCGGCTGCTTCTGCCCGACGGGGCCGATTCGCTGCTGCTGTCTTTGTGCGAGGCGGATGAGGTGGGTCAACTGGCTTGTGAGTTGCCCAAATCCCCCTAGAACAGTACCATCCACCTGCGTGGCGTCCACTCG
>NZ_JAYRVJ010000089.1:0-10105 GCF_041918635.1 Promineifilum sp. (SeqCode) | reverse complement strand
TGACCCACTCCGACAAAGCCGCCGAGCGCGGCGAACCCGGCTACGTCTGGCGCTCCGGCCAGGATCGCCGGCTGGACATGATCCGGCGCTGGACCGATCTGAGCGGCCGGCTGCTCGACAACGGCGCGGGCCTGGGAACCTATCTGGAAGCGTTTGGCCGCGTCAATCCCGACAGCCTGCGCATTGGCCTGGAGGTGGAACACGACCGGGCCGTGGACGCCCTGCCGCGCGCCGACGGCATGGCGTTGGGCGAGGGGGAGCGCCTGCCCTTCGCCGACGACAGCTTCGATTTTATCCTGAGCAACGAGGTGCTGGAACACGTGGCCGACGACCGCGCTTGCGCGGTTGAGATGGTGCGCGTGACACGACCGGGCGGGCGCATCGTCATCTTCGCGCCCAACCGCTGGTATCCCGTCGAACAGCACGGTATCTACTGGCGCGGCGAATACTACTTCGGCAACAAGCCGCTGGTCAACTACCTGCCTAACCCGCTACGCAACCGGCTGGCTCCCCACGTCCGCGCCTACACCGCCAGTGGGTTGCGCGGCCTGTTTCGCGGGCTGCCGGCGCGCGAACTACACTACGGCCATATCTTCGGCGGCTACGACAACATCGTGCGGCGCAGCCCGCGCCTGGGCGGGGCGATCCGGCGCGCGCTCTATGCGGTCGAGGGTACGCCGCTGGCCGTGCTGGGGCTATCCCATTTCCTGGTACTGGAGAAGATGCACAGTTGAGCGGAGATAATTCCATACAACGCAAGTTCTACCTTGAAGATATCCCGCTCGATGAAGCCTGGGCCGCCTTTCGCGCGGCGCTGAGCGAGGCCGGCCGCTGGGGGCCGTTCGACACCGAGCGCGTGCCGCTGAGCGCGGCCAACGGCCGCGTGACGGCTGCCGCCGTCTGGGCCCGCCTCTCCTCGCCCCACTACCACGCCAGCGCCATGGATGGCTACGCGCTGCGGGCGGAGGATACGGTGGGGGCGATGGAGAGCGCGCCCTTGCGCTTCGTGCTTGTGGATGCAGGGGGGCATTCATCGGCAGACTCCACCACCTCAGATGTGGGAATGCCGACTGAACATGGGGGGGCTTCCGCTCCCCGGCTCCCCCGCCCCTCTGCTCCCCCGCCCCCCTCTGCCCAAGCTGTCAACACCGGCCACCCCTTACCACCCTGGGCCAATGCGGTCGTCATGATCGAGCACGTCCAGCCGGTGGCGCTACCCGATGGGCGCGCCGCCATCGAGATTCGCGCCGCCGTGCCGCCCTGGAACCACGTCCGGTCGATGGGCGAGGATATGGTCGCCACCGAGTTGGTGCTGCCGGCCAACCACCGCCTGCGCCCGGTCGATCTGGGCGCGCTGGCCGGCTCCGGCCACGCCACGGTGTCGGTCTACCGCCGGCCGCGCGTGGCTGTCATCCCCACCGGCTCCGAGCTGGTGCCGGCCGAGGCGGGTGAGCCGGGGCCGGGGCGCATGATCGAGTACAACTCGCTGGTGCTGGCGGCCCAGGTGGAGGGGTGGGGCGGCGTGGCGACGCGCTGGCCCATCGTGCCAGACAACCTGGAGGCGATCCGCGCCGCCGTCCGCGAGGCGGCCGCCGGACACGACCTGGTTCTGCTCAACGCCGGCTCCTCGGCCGGCAGCGAGGATTACACCGCCCACGTCGTGGAGTCGCTCGGCCGGCTGCTCGTTCACGGCGTCGCCATCCGGCCGGGCCACCCGGTCATCTTGGGCCTGATCGCGCGCGGAACAGCGACGAACGACAAACAACAAACGACGACCGGTGAGCTTTTTACGCCGATCATCGGTGTGCCCGGCTATCCGGTCAGCGCGGCGCTGACCGGCGAGATTTTTGTCGAGCCGCTGCTGGCGCGCTGGCAGGGACAGCCGGTGTGGCGGCCCCCTACCCTGCAAGGCGTGTTGTCGCGTAAGGTCGTCTCCCACACCGGCGACGATGACTACGTGCGCGTGGTCGTCGGTCAGGTTGGGGAGCGGCTGACGGTCACCCCTATCAGCCGGGGAGCGGGGGTCATCACGTCGCTTGTGCGCGCCGACGGCATCGTACGCATTCCGCGCTTCAGCGAAGGGGAGGACGCCGGCGCGACGGTGACCGTCCACCTCTACCGCGATCCACGCGACATCGCCCGCGCCATCGTCGCCATCGGCAGCCACGATCTGACGCTGGATCTGCTGGCGCAATTTCTGGCTGAGCGGTACGAAGGGCTGCGCCTCAGTTCGGCCAACGTGGGCAGCCTGGGCGGTCTGGTGGCCTTGCGGCGGGGCGAAGCGCACTTGGCCGGCTCCCACCTGCTCGACCCCCAGACAGGCGAGTACAACACCAGCTACGTACAGCGCTACCTGCCCGGACAATCGGTGAAACTGGTGATGTTAGTGGGGCGCGAACAGGGATGGATGGTTCCGCCGGGAAACCCGAAAGGGCTGCGCGGCTGGGCTGACGCGGCCCGGGCGGACGTGCGCCTGGTGAACCGGCAGCGTGGCGCGGGGACGCGGGTGCTGCTGGACTATGAGCTAAGCCGGTTGGGGATTGAGCCGGCGGCCGTGCGCGGCTACGAGCGGGAGGAGTACACCCATCTGGCCGTCGCCGCCGCCGTGGCTTCCGGGGCGGCCGACGCGGGGTTGGGCATCCAGGCCGCGGCGCGGGCGCTGAAGCTGGACTTCGTGCCCCTGGCGCACGAGCCGTATGAGCTGATCATCCCGGTCGAGCATTACGAGAGCGAGCTGCTCCGGCCCCTGCTCGATCTGCTCAGCGACGATTCCTTTCGCGCCGCCGTCGCCGCCATGCCCGGTTACGACACGGCGGCGATGGGGCAAGTGCGTACGGTAAATCCGTCCTAGCTTTGACGGACAATCACCTCGGAGCCGTCGTCGCGCGGGTCGCTGCCCGGGCCGCTAAACGGCATCATGCCCTGCGATAACTGCTGGAGGCGGTGATCGGTCAGTTCCTCCTCTTGCAAGTTCATCTCTAGCAGGCTGGCTACCGCGGACTGGCCGAGGTCGTGCGCCCTGGCTAGCGCCCCACGATAGGCGACGATCTCGTAGTGCTCCACCTTACGCCCGGCGTCGATCAGCGCCGCGTCGAGGACAGGGCCGCGCTCAACGTGCTTCAACAGGTCTGATCCTTCCTCGATCAGACCATGCATTCCTTTGCACGTCTCATTGCTCGGCTTGTGGCCGACCGTCACGAGCGCCTGGTCAACGCGTTGGAGTTGCGTGCGCGTCTCCTCCAGATGCTTCTCGAAGCCCTGGCGCAGTTCCGGCGCGGTAGCCGCGGCGGCCATCAGCGGCAGCGCCGTCACAAGTTGGCTTTCGGCGCTGTACAGGTCCTGCAGCTCATGGACAAATAGATCGTCCACCGATTTAATGTGTGTCATGCCCTTATTCCTCCATCTGATAGGTGTTCAATCCAGCAAAAAGGGGCGACCTATGCCGGTCGCCCCTCGCTGCTAGCTGATGGGATCCGTTTAGCGGGTAGCCGCCGCGGCCTTCTCGTTCGCGCCGGTGAAGGACATGCGCCCTTCGGCCAGTTGCGTCAGCAGCTTGTTGGCCTCGCCTTCCTCATCGAGCGTGGTCTGCAATAGGGTCATCACCTCTTGCTGGCCCAACTGCTCGGCGTGGGCGCGCGCCGTGCCATAGCCGGCGATCTCGTAGTGCTCTACGCGCTGGGCCGCGCCGATGAGTCCCGCGTCGCGGGTGTCAGCGTCGACGGCATTTTTCATCACCTCTTCGCCTTCCTTGATGAGGCCCTGCATCCCTTTGCAGGTATGGGCCTTCGGCTCCTCGCCAAGCGCCTTGAACGCCTTCTCCAGGCGGGTGATGTGAGTCTTTGTCTGCTTCAGGTGATCCTTGAAAGCAGACTTGAGCGCGGGGCTCGTCGCCGACTCAGCCATCAAGGGCAGCGCCTCGACCAACTGCTGCTCGGCGCTAAGCAGATCCTCTAGCTCATGGTGTAGCAGATCGTTTAACGAATGTAGTTTCATCACAACCTCCGTATCTGTGTGAATTCGACTTGTCGACAGTGGTGCGGTTCTTTACAGTTCAGAAAATGCGCTGGCGATAACGTCCATAACGCATGTTTCCAGTCTAAAGGGATAACGCAATAGCGCCATATGCCCTGGGATGAGGCAAGGGTATAGCTAAGGGTACATTGTGCGCCGGCCGCGCTCCTTAAGGTTGTTTGACAACTTGGCGTCGTATGCTGGGCACGAACGCCTAAACCGGGTAAGGTGGCCGCACGAGTCTGGCCCATCCGGCGGCGAACCTGAGGAGACAGTTCACACATGGATCGCACCTTTATCGCTGACTTGCACAACCACACCACCGCTTCGGACGGCGAGTACACGCCGGCCGAGCTGGTCAATCAGGCCGCCGCACTGGGGCTACGGGCCGTCGGCGTGACCGACCACGACACGTTGAACGGCCTCGACGAGGCGCTGGCGGCCAGCGCCGCCGCGGGCATCCGCGTCGTGCCCGGCGTTGAGGTGTCGCTGCGCTTCAAGCGGCCCTACTTCACCGGCACGCTGCACTACCTGCTCTACATTCCTTACCACTTGCTCCATGACGTTGCCTTCCGCGGCATGGCCGAAGCGATCTTCAGCCAGGGGCGCGGCGGCGGGCTGGTGCGGGCGCGCGTCGCCGCCATCAACGCCGAGTTCGGCCCCAACGGCGCGACGCCGCTCTTGCAGCGCGACCTGACGGCCGAAGAGATCGAGGCGCTGGCCGACAACGTCACCCGCCGCCATTTCGCCCTGGCCCTGTCCGGCAACCACGGCCTGAGCAAGGAACAGGTGAACCTGCTGATCGGCAATGACAGCCGCGCGTACATCCCGTCCGGCATCGACCCGGCGACATTGACGCCGCTGTTGAAGGCGTACCCGCAACTGGTGCGCGTTTTCGCCCACCCGGCAGCCGGCTCTTACCCCGGCGAGAGCCTCTACAACGAGGTGCTGCCGCCCATTGAGGTCGTCGATACGCTAATGCCGGAGTTTCTGGACGAAGACTTGCTCGGTCTCGATGGTCTGGAGGTGCAGTACCCCGGCCACGTGCAGGAGCACCGCGACCTGATGGCCGCCTGGGCCGAGAAGTATGACCTCATCCAGACCGGCGGCTCCGATTGTCACGACCGGGTCAACCGGCCGCTGGGCGTTGCTGGCGTAACTCAGGCCGAGTTGGACGTGTTGCTGGCGCTGATGGGGGAGACGGTGGCGTTAGGAATCTAGCGACGAATCACCCAACAACACATGATAGAGCGGGGCAACCGGTTGGTTGCCCCGCTCTTTTGTTGACGCGGCGTGACAGCTTGGGAGTCGCTACTGCGCCGTAACAGCACGACTTAGAACAGCCGTAATGTATTGATTGAGGCTAACACCCTCGCGCTCTGCCTGAAAGACCAACTCGCGATGAAGCGACTTGGGTAAACGTAACGAGAACTTACCGCTGAACTCCTGATTGAGTTGCGGTTCGGGAATTGGATCGCCGGACGCAAGCGCATCGGTGATCCAGATGTGCATGGCGTCGCGGATAAAGCGAGCGGCTTCATCGAAGTCATCAGCCTCTGTCATGCAACCACGCAGTTCTCGCACACTGGCAAACCAAACCGGTTGCTCCTCATCAGAGGTGTCGCGAATGAATTCAATGGTGTAAGGCAGGTCAAGGTAGTATTCGACTGACTTTTCACTCATTGTCGATTTCCCTCCAGGAGCCTAATAACTCGTTTGACGTAGACTTCTTTCAAATGCGGGCGATTGAGTGGTAATGTCAACCTCAGGGTGCTTCGAACGTAGATGAAATGACTCGAGCCACCACGCGGCTGCCGCTGCTGAAAGCCATAATCAAGAAGAAGCTGATGCAAATCCTCAAAGCGAACACTCCGGGGATTGTTTCGAATCTCTGCAATCGCTTCTATCGCCTCGTCACAAGAGAATGATACTAAATACGGTGTCAGTCGCCAAGGGCACGACATCTTGCAATGAAACACCCGTTCTACTACAATTCGGCCATGACACAACCCTTGACGCTCACTGTCGCCGAGGCTCGCCGTCTATCCATCATCGCCCAACAGCTCGAAGCGCCGCCGGCCGCGCCGACCAAGGCCGACCTGCTCGATACCATCCAGCGCATCACCTGCCTGCAACTTGACCCGATCAACGTCGTCGCCCGCACGCAGCTACTCGTCCCCTTCAGCCGCCTGGGCCAGTATGATCCGGCCGACCTGGAGGCCCTGCTCTGGGAGGACAAGGCGCTATTTGAGTACTTTGCGCACGCCGCCTCGATTGTTCTGGCCGATGATTACCCCATCTTCAGGCCACAGATGCATCAGCGCAAAGTGGGCAGCGGCCTTTGGCGGCAACGGGTCAACGAGTGGCTGGAGGCTAACAACCTCTTCCGTCAAAGCATCCTCGACGAAATGGCCGAGCGCGGGCCGCTCTACGCCGAAGAGCTCACAGCCCAGGTAGCGCACGTCCCTTGGGGATATGAGAGTGACTGGGGCAGCAACAAGGACGTCATTTTCATACTCGAAGCGATGTGGCTGCGGGGCGACGTGACAGTAACCCGGCGCAGCGGCAACGGTTATGGACTGAAGAAACAGTGGGGCCTGATGGAGCATCAGGTCGGCAGTCGCGTCCACGAGCCGCCAGTCGACCAGCCATTGCTCGTGCGGCGGGCCGTGGAGCGGGCGCTGCTGGCCCTGGGCGCGGCCCAGGCGCGCGACGTCAAGCACTACTTTACCCGCCACAGCTATCCCGGCCTGAATAAGGCGCTGGCCGAACTGGTGGCCGATGGGCGCGTTCAGCACGTGGCCGTGCGCAGCGACGCTGGCGAGTTGCCCGGCCCGTGGTATCTCCACAATGACCTGCTGCCGGAACTGGAGCGCCTTCGCCGCGGCGAGTGGCGGCCGCAGACCACGTTGCTCTCCCCGTTCGACAACCTCATTGCCGACCGCGACCGGACGGAGTGGCTGTTCGACTTCCGCTATCGCATCGAAATCTATACCCCCGCCGCCAAACGCCAGTATGGCTACTACGTCATGCCCATCCTCCATGGCGACCGGCTCATCGGCCGCGTAGACCCCAAGATGGATCGCCAGGCGAATCGGCTGACGATCAACGCCATTCACCTGGAGCCGGGCGTCACGTTTGCCGGCGAGACGCGCGCGGCGATTGAAAGCGCTATTGAATCATTAGCTGCATTTTTAAGGGCACAATCGGTTGATTATCTGCCGTTCGCTAGTCAGTAAGATAATGCGCTTTACCGTTTAGCCCTAGCTGAAGCCATTTACCTTGTTTTCCAATGATACATGGATTATTATCAACTCCATGATTACTACCGTTACCCAGAAGAATATGGTCACGATTCCGGCCGAGGTAGGTCGCGCTTTCGGTATCAGGCCAGGCTGGCGGCTGGAATGGACACCCAATGTTGAAAGGAACGAAATCGTGGTTCGGGTTATCCCCGATCGCGGAGAACTGGCGCGCCGACTTCTAGGAAGTGGGCGTCAATATAAGCCTGAGCGCGACAGTGTCGCCGATCTGATCGTCGAACGCGAAACTGAAGCGTGAAACTGGTGCGCTACCTACTCGATACGTCGGCGCTACTAGCTCATTATCGTCAGGAATCGGGCTGGGAAGAGGTGCAAGCGCTATTTGAGGACAGCGAGGCAGAGATCATGATTGCCTGTCCAACCCTCACCGAATTCGCGCGGCGCTTACATGCTCTGGGTGCCGACGACGCGACCATCCTGGAAACGCTGGAAAACTATAGCCTACTCTTCACAAACACATTTAGTGTCGATAGAACGGTAGCGCTGGCCGCTTACGCGATTGGCCGAGAGACACCCCAACGGCTGCCGCTCATTGACGCGCTCATTGCAGCAACGGCTAGGGTGAACGAAGCTACTCTGGTGCATCGTGACCCCCATATGGCAACCATTCCGATGGCCGCAGTCCGTCAGCAAGCACTGGCTATGAACAACCGCTAAGCCGATTGATTCACACGGCCGGCTATTGCTACAATTCACGTCAATGCTCTCGCCCGAAGCAACCTTCATGCGCCTGCTGGCAGCGGCCGTTGTCTTTCTCGCCGGCCTGCTCTACGCGCGCGGCTGGCGCCGCTTAGGGCGTTTTCATAAGGAGCGCCCGCCCAAGACTTCTCCGGCGTCGACGCGCTCGCTGGTGCTCTTTGTGGCGGGTCTGGCCCTGCTGGCCGTCGCGCTCATCTCCCCGCTCGGCTATCTGTCCACCCGCTACTTCAGCGCCCGCATCGTCCAACATATGCTCCTCGTCGCCTCCATCCCCAGCCTGCTCATGATGGCCAACCCCGTGCCGGCCATCGTCCACGGCCTGCCGGCGCGCTGGCGCGACGCGCTGCTGGCTTCGCGGCGCGGCGCGGGCGCGACCGGCGCGCGACCCGGCCGGCTGCGCCGGGTAATTCTCTGGGCTACCGCGCCCGGCGTCACGCTGCTGGCCTTCCTGTGCATCTGCTGGTTCTGGTACGATCCGGTCATCCACGCGGCCACGCTGCGCCACACCTGGGTTCACGCCATCGAGCTTAGCAGTCTGCTCGGCATTGGCCTGCTGAACTGGTGGCACGTCACCGCCGCCTGGCCGCACACTCACGGAACCATGCACCCGGTAGTGCGCATCGGCTACGCCTTCATCAGCATCTGGCCGGTCAAGATCGTCGGCCTGGTGCTTCTGTTCATGCCCGAGCCCTTCTACAACTACCCGGCGACGTTCCAGTTCACCGGCCTGCACATCAACGACTACAGCTTCGGCGCAATGATCGCCTGGATCATCGGCGGCCTGGCCTACGCCGTGGCAACCATCATGCTGGCGCGTGAATGGCTGGGACAGGAGGCGGACAAGCCGGCCCTGCCGGAGTCGGCCTGGGCCACCGACGACTCCATGCTCGCGCCGGGCATCAAACGGTAGACCCTGTGACCGAACACCCCTGCCCTACCATTCCCCCGACGGCCTGGATTGCCGACACCGCCACGGTACGCGGCGACGTGACGTTGGGCGAAGACGTGAGCGTCTGGTTTGGGGCCGTCCTGCGCGGCGACGAAGCGCCGATTCGCGTGGGCGACCGGACGAACGTCCAGGATGGGGCGGTGCTGCACGTCTCGGCCGGGTTCCCCTGCGCCATCGGCGACGAGGTCACCATCGGCCACGGCGCGGTCGTTCACGGCTGCACGGTTGAGGATGGCGCGCTGATCGGCATTCGGGCGACGGTGCTGGACGGAGCGATCATCGGCGCGGGCGCGGTGGTTGGCGCGGGCGCGGTGGTTCCGCCGGGCCTGTGCGTGCCGCCCGGCATGCTGGCGCTGGGCGTGCCGGCGCGGATCGTCGGCCCGCTGTCCGAGTCGCAGCGCGCCGCCGGCCCTCGCGCCGTCCGCAACTACCTGGCCCGCAAAGAGGCGTATCGGGAGGGGGAATACTGATATGCCCTCAATCACCAGCCTGCAAAACCCTCGCATCAAGCGCATCGTTAAGTTGTCCGACCGGCGCTACCGGGACGAGGTCGGCCAGACCATTGTGGAGGGCCTGCGCGAGGTCGGGTTGGCGCTGCACGCCGGGCCGGCCCCTCTGGAGGCTTACGTCTGCGCCGAGCGACTCGCGCCGGAGGCCCACCCCCTGGTGCGCCAACTGGAAAAGCTCGCCGCGGCGCGGCGAACGGAGCTGTTCGAGGTCACACCGGCCGTCTTCGAGAAGATCGCCTACCGGGGCGAGAGCGGCGGCTTGTTGCTGGTCATCGCCTATCGCTCTGTTGAATTGAACGAGCTCACCGCCGACGTGCCCTTCCTGGTCATCATCGAGGAAGCCGAGAAGCCGGGCAACCTGGGAGCCATCCTGCGCACGGCCGACGCCGCCGGCGTCGACGCGGTCATCGCGCCCATCGCGCCGGGCGGACGGGGAACAGACCTTCACAACCCCAACGTCATCCGCGCCAGCCTGGGGGCCTATTTCACCGTGCCGGTGGTCGCCGCGCCGGCGACCGAGATCATCGAGTGGCTGGGCGAGCGGGACATCGAGATCATCGCCGCCACGCCGGCCGCCGACCGGCTCTATACCGACGTTGAGCTGACCGGCCCGG
>NZ_JAYRVJ010000088.1:0-6617 GCF_041918635.1 Promineifilum sp. (SeqCode) | reverse complement strand
GGCGTAGACGCCGCGGTGGTCGGGCGGCAGCAGGGCGGCGATCTGGCACATGATCTCGTCCGTCTGCTCTTGCAGCCACTCGTCGCGGTCGCGCCGGGGCAGCGGCGGCAGGCAGTAGGGCTGCCCGACGCGAATCGTGATGTCCAGCCGGCGCAAGCGCTTCAGCCGCTGCTTGACCACGCGATCCTCGGTGCCAACAATGCCGATGGGGATGATGGGCAGGCCGGTCTTGGCCGCCAGATAGGCCGCGCCGGGCCGGCCGGGCAGTAGCGCCTCGGTCGGGCTGCGCGTGCCCTCCGGGGCCACGGCCAGCACCTCGCCGTTCTGCAGCCGCTTCAGCACCACCCGCAACGCGCCGAAGTCGGCGTCGAAGCGGTTGATCCAAATGGCATCCACCTTCTCGGCCACGTAGCGCCAGAAAGCGTAGGCCTTGTACTTCTCGGCCAGGATAAGGATGATGTCGTCCCGGTCGGCCAGCAGGATGACCAGGAACGCCTCCAGCCGGCCGACGTGATTGGCGGTGATGATGAAGCCGCCGGTCTGATAATCGATATTGCCGATGATCTCGATCCGGGCGATGACGCGCAGGATGAAGCGGGCGATGGCGCGCATGAGACGCAGGAAGGTGTGTTTGCTCATTGGAGGGCTATTCTAAACCAAGGTGGGGGAAATCTCACGCAAAGAGCGCAAAGGAGGCAAAGAACGCCAAGCAAGAACATATCTTTTTTGCGTTCTTTGCTCCTTTGCGCCCTTTGCGTGAGCTCTTACGATGGCTCCAACCACCACGTCCCCCGGCTGGCGGCGACGACCCGCTCGCGTGAGTAGAGCAGCGGGAAGTACTCTCCGGCGCGCCACTCGGCGATGCGATCCTGGTAGTGCGGGCTGGCCGGGTGGCCTGACTGGCCGCCGGGCAGCGCTCCCAGGCAGTCATCCCACGCGCCCACGTCCATGATCAGCCGGCAACTGGCGATGATCGTCGCCGGGTCGGGCGGGAAGTGGGGTGTCAGATCGCTCTGGTTGATGGTGTAGCCGTCGCCGGCGGCGGGGATGGTCACTGGCTTCCACAGGCGGCCGATGCCCGGCAGCCGCGTCATCTCGTGCTGGAACGAGACGCGGTGGACGCGCCCCCAGACCCAGCCCGCTGGATCACGCCCCAGTTCGCGCCGCAGCGCGTCCAGCGTCTCGCGCAACGCCGGCAACAGCAGCGGTCGCACGTCGCCGACCCACTCCGGCAACCCATCGCCGCCGCCTGAGCCTTCCAGCCACCACAGCGCCAGCTCGTAGGCGATCTCGTAGAACGGCATGAAGGGAAAGCCGATCTGCTCCCCTTTGGCCAGCAGCGTCTCGGCTCGCTCCTGGCCGACCGCCTGGGCCACAGCGGCGCGGGTGAAGTGCACCAGCCAGCCGAAGTAGAGCGTGGCCGGTACGCTGTCCTCGGCCATGTCGTCATCCCAGGCTGCCAGTTGTTCCAGCGCGTTACGCAGGGGAGGCTCGTCCGGCGCGGCTATGGCCGGCAGTGCGGCGGCCAGGAAGCGCCGGGCCATCAGAGAGACTGACTCGTTCTGGATGCGCCGGTGGTCGTCCAGCGTCAGCGCCGGCCGCTCGGCCAGCAGTTCGCGGATGCGGCGCACGCGGTAGTCGGACAGCCACTCGCCGGTCAGCAGGTAGGGGTAGTTGTCGCCGGCGATGCAGTTGTTGGCCGTCGCCACGTACCCCTCCGGTGGATTGACATAAAGTGGAAGTTCCTCGAACGGGATAAAGCCGTCCCACTCGAAGTCATCCACCCAACCGGGCGCGGGCGTCAGGCCATCCCCCTTGCGCCGCCGGGGCACGCGGCCGGGCATCATGTAGGCGATCAGCCCGCTCGTGTCGGCGTAGACCACGTTCTGGCTGGGGAACGACCAGTGGCGCAGCGCCTCGTGGAAGGACGGCCAATCCGTCGCCCGGTTGGTGGCCAGCACGGCCCGCAGATGGCTGCCGGGTTGGAACATCGTCCAGTTGTAGGACAGATCGGCGTGGTGGCCGGGCAAGATGTCGGAGAAGACCGGGCCGTGGCGCGTCGTACGCAAGGTCAACTGGATACTGCGCGCGCCGCGGACGCGGATCGTTTCCTCCCTGACGTCAGCGACCACCCATTGGCCGTTCACCTCGTAGCGCGTCGGGTCATCGGGGGCAAAGCGCTCCACGTAGACATCCTGCACGTCAGGGAAAGCGTTGGTGATGCCCCAGGCGCAATGGGCGTTGTGGCCGATGATGATACCGGGTACGCCGGGCAGCGTGAAGCCGGCCACGTCGTAGGGGCCGCCCACCAGGTGGCAGGCGTACCAGATGGTCGGGAAGACGGGCGGCAGATGGGGATCGTTGGCCAGATGCGGCCGGCCGCTGGTCGTGCGCGCGCCGCTGACGACCCAGTTATTGCTTCCCAGCCCCTGGCCCACTAATGGCACGCCGACCGGCCCGCAGGCGATGGTCTCGTGGAACGCGCTCAGCAGCCCTTCGGCCAGCCGGCGGCCGACGCGCTCATCGGGCAGTGTCGTGGCGTAGTCGTCGCCGTAGACGGGCGTCAGGTCGGCCGCCCGCTCCGGCCCCAACGCCTCCAGCAGCCAGGCGCGCAGCAACTCCGTCTCCCAATTGCACGACAACCCCCAGGCCAGCACTGTTCCCCAGGCGCTCGTCGCCAGCGCGTCCCATGGCTCCGGGCGGGTCGCCAGCAGCTTGAACTCGGCCGGCAGCGGCTGGGTGGCGACGAAGGCGTTGACGCCGGCGGCGTAGGCGTCGATGGCGGCCCGCGTCGTCTCGTCGCCGTCGTCCACCTGGGCCTGGGCAGCGCGCGGCCAGGCCAGATAACGAGCGAACTTGTCGAACGGCACGCCCAGCGGCCCGGTAAGCTCCGCCAGTCGCCCCAGCCCCAGCCGCCGGTTCAAGTCCATCTGAAACAGCCGGTCCTGCGCCTGGGTGTAGCCCTGGCCGAAGAACAGGTCGTGCTCGTCGGCGGCGTAGATGTGGGGCACGCCCCATTCGTCGCGGATGATCTCCACTGGCGCGCGCAGGCCGTCGAGCGTGACGCGCCCGCTAGGCCGGGGCACGGGGCGGCGCATGAGACGGCGCAGCGCTACGGTCGCGCCCAGCGTTCCGGCGGCCAGCGTTACCGGCAGGGCCAGCCACTTGTTGAGCGAGGGGCGATCAAACGGGTTCCTTGAAGTCATACAACCCATCCTCGACGCGCCAGCGGCGGCCGCAAGCCGGGTTGGCGCAGACCAGCAGCCCATCCACCGGCTGCCCTAGCGTCAGGTGGCAGGTCGGGCAGGCGAAAAACGCGCCGGGCAGCGGGAGCGCGGTCGGTCGGGCAAGCCGGCTGCGGACGAAGACGCTGGGCGTCAGCTGCCAGCGCGCCCCGGTGCGCTGGATGGCGCTGTCAGCGGCGACCAACAGCGACGTGGGCGTGATGCGCTTCAGGGGCGCGAAGCGAAAGTGCGAGGTGGTCAGCATCTCCTCCGGCGCGAAGCCGGCCAGGGCCAACTGCTCGCGGATCCAGCGGGGATGGAAGTCGAAGTTAAGCTCGACGAATTCGACCGGCCGCTCGTCAAATGGCGACCACGCTTGCCGGCGCAGCCAGTAGCGCAGCATGGCCTTCAGGTTGTGCTTGCTGGCGAACTCCAGGATGTAGGCAGCGTCGGGCCGGGCCACGCGGGCCAATTCGCGAAAGAGCGCCGGCGCGTCGGCGGCGTGGTGGAGGGTGCGCACCTGCACCAGCGTGGCGAACAGCCCATCGGCGAAGGGCATGTGGTACCAGTTGCCGGCGACGTAGGTGAAGCGGGGGTCGTCGCGCAGGTGCGCCTGGGCCTCGCGCAGCAGCGAGCGGGAGTAGTCAAAGAGGACGACGCGCTCGTAGCCGCCATACTCGTCGGCCAGGCGACCAAAACCCGCGCCGATGTCGAGTAGTGTCGCGCCCGCTGGCGGCATCAGGCGGCGCAGGGCGACGCGCTCGACCTGGTCTTCATAGTCGCGCCCCTGATTTTGCCAGAAGCGCGCGCGGTAGTCGGAGCCTTCGTAGTCACAAATAGGGGTGGGATCGGACATCTAGCGCATGGTAGCAGGTTCGGTGAGACACGCCAATTGTTTCACGGGAAACAACACCGCCATATTATGTTCCACGGGAAACAATCCCAGACATACCCAACGCGCTTTGTCATTGCGAGTTCACTCAAATCCGCTAGAATCGAAGGCCATCTACATGTTCGACCGTACTGATATTCTGCCATCCGCGTGCCTCTTCGCGGCCACACGGGGGATAGATTCATGGCCCATGACGTCGCCGTTTTCCTAGACTTGGACAATTTGGTGATTGGCGCCCGCGACGCCAATCTGAACTTCGACGTCGGCCTCATCGTCGACGCTGTGAAGCAGCGCACCGGCGGGCGCGTTGTCCTGCGCCGCGCCTACTCCGGCAATCTGCGGCAGGATCAAAAGCTGATGAAGGATCTCGCTACAGCCGGCTTCACCATGCAGGCCGCCGTGCCCCTGAATAACTTCGGCAAGAACCTCATCGACATGTACATGGTCGTCGATACGATGGATACCCTCGTCGACGGCCAGGAGTACAGCACCTACGTCCTCATCACCGGCGACCGCGACTTCCTGCCCCTCATCCACGCTTTGCGCCGCCGCGGCAAGCATGTCATCGGCATCGGGCTGAAGCACACCACCAGCGAGAGCCTGATGAGCCTGTGCGACGAGTACGTCTACTACGAAGACCTGCTGCCCGCGCCGCCGCTGACCGAGCCGGAGGCGGAGACGTTGCTGGCCAAGGCGGTGGACAGCCTGCTCGCCAACGATGAGCGCGTGCGCGCCAGCGTGGTCAAGGAACGCATGATTGAGTTAAGCGGCGGGCAGTTCGGCCGCTTCCAGTATTCAGACACTTCCTTCAGCAAGTTCCTGGCCCGCCATGCCAAGCGCATCACGCTGGAGAAGGACGGCACGACGACCTACATCCGCCGCACGCCCGGTCAGCCCGCCGGCCCCGAGCTTCACCGGCGCTACCGCAGCGCCCTGAAGAAGCAAAAGCTGCGCGTGGTCCCGCCGCGCCTGCGCCTGATCGTCATCAAAGAGATCATCGAGGAGTTGCAGAAGGAAGATAATATCGAATGGCGCGAGCTGGTCGACCGGCTGGCAGTGCGCCACCCGGCCGAGGTGGAGGGCGAGGCGTCGCGCAACATGATCAATGCCATGCTCGTCCTGGCCCGGCGCGCCGGCGTCATTCGCACGCTGAAGGGCAAGACATTGGCGACCGCGCCGGTGCTGCTGGCCGTCGAGGGGGACAAGATGTTTCAGGAGAGCGTTGTCCGCTGCGACATGACCTACCTCGACGCTATCCGCGCCCTGACCGAACCGTTCGATCTGCAGGAAGCCGCCCTGGCTATCTACGAGCAGGTCAGCTACGTCCCCTATCTGCGCCAACTGCTGACCCGCCTGGACGACGCCCGGATTGACGCACCCGCGGCGGGCTGAAGAAAAGAAACGGCTACGGATTTTGACGGAAGAAACGGATTTATGAATCCGTCTTTTCCTTCAAAATCAGTAGCCATTCTTCTTCTCAATCAGGCTAGACCTACAACTCCGTGATCTCGTCCCGGTAGCCGAAGCCGCGGCTGTTGTCGATGAGGTAGAGCCGTTCCGGCGTCAGGCAGTACCAGTTCACGCGCGCCAGCGCGGCGGTAATGGAGGGAGCGGCCTCCGCCAGAAAAGGGTACTTCGCCCGATAGCGGTCGATGGCCGCCTCGCGCTCCACGCCGGCCAGTTGGTAGACGGTTCCCTCTAGCTGGATGCCACGGATGGCCGGCCAGTCGGCATAATCCTCCTGGATGGTCGCGGCTACCCGCGGCGACGCGGCGAAGTTCTGGGCGTGGCGCGTGTGGCCGGCCGATAGGAAGTAGAGCCGGAAGCCCTCGTCGGCGTAGAACACCGCCGCCGCCCACAACCCCAGCGGGCCGTGCGTCGCCAGCGTCATGACGTGGTGGCCGGCCACGTAGGCCAGCGCCCGCTGGCGCGCCTCAGCGCTCATGCGCCTCGCGCCCGCCCGCCCAGCGCCGGAACAAGTCTTCCGGCAACGTTATGTCTACCAGATCGAGTACCCGGTTGACCGTCTGGTTGATGATGTCATCAACCGTTTGCGGCCGGTGGTAGAAGGCGGGCATCGGCGGTACGATGAACGCCCCCAATTCGGCCGCCAGCGCCATCGCCCGCAGGTGACCGAGGTGCAGCGGTGTTTCGCGCGGGCAGAGGATGAGCGTGCGGCGCTCCTTCAGCACCACGTCGGCCGCGCGCGACAGCAGGTTGTCGCTGAACGAGTAGGCGATGCTCGACAGCGTCTTCATCGAGCAGGGCAGAACGATCATCCCATCGGTGCGGAAGGAGCCGGAGGAGATGGCCGCGGCGATGTCCTTGTGGCGGTAGTCCACTGTCGCGAGCGCGCGCACTTCCTCGGGCGTGTAATCCGTCTCCAGAGGGATGGTCGTCGCCGCGGCTGCGCTCATCACCAGATGCGTCTCCACCTCCGGCAGCGCCTGCAACACCTCCAGCAGCCGGATACCATAGATGACGCCGCTCGCCCCCGACAG
>NZ_JAYRVJ010000087.1:0-10563 GCF_041918635.1 Promineifilum sp. (SeqCode) | reverse complement strand
GATCGTCAAGAACCCCATCACCCTCAGCGACCACGGCGGCACGTTCGTGACGCCCGACACCGACTACATCGTCGAAGGCGGCCAGTACGCCATGCCCCTGGGCTTCGAATATAGCTCCATCGAGAACTATGAAGAAGACTATCGCGGCATGATCACCTTCTGGAAGTTCGACCGTACGGCGGGCCGCATCGACCAGTCCCAATCCTTCGCCATCGAACTGCCCCCCTACTGGCAAGACCTGTGCGACAGCGGCAAGCTGGTCAGCGAGGGCTGGGTGTTCTGCAACTCGATCAACACCGAGATGGCGACCGGCGGCGTGGAACTGGGCAACCCGCCCTTCGAGTCCGGCGCCAGCCAGCGCGACATGGACTACCTCCACGTCTTTAACCTGAACAAGGCCAAGGAAGTGGCCGCGGCCGGCAACGTCGAGATGATCAACGACTTCCCGGTCATCACCCTCGATACGGCCATCGCCGAGGGACTGATCTACTTCGTGCCGGAGCCGAAAAGCCCGCACGGCGTGGACGTGACGCCCGACGGCGAGTTCATGATCGTCGCCGGCAAGCTCGACCCGCACGTGACCGTCTTCAGCTTCGACAAGCTGCAGGCAGCCATTGAGGCGGGCACAAGCGAGGCCGACGCCTTCGGCGTGCCGGTGCTCAGCTTTGATTCGGTGATGGAAGCGCAGGTCGAGCTCGGCCTGGGGCCGCTGCATACCCAGTTTGATGACAAGGGCTACGCCTACACCAGCCTCTTCCTGGATTCGGCTGTGGCCCGTTGGTCGCTGGGCGGCTCGGCTGATGAAAAGAATGAGGACCCGCCCTGGACGCTGGTCACCAAGACGCCCGTGCAGTATAACATCGGTCACCTGACCACCGCCGAGGGCGACACCGTCAGCCCGGATGGCAAGTACCTGGTGGCGATGAACAAGTGGGCGGTGGATCGCTTCCTGCCGGTCGGGCCGCTGCTGCCGCAGAACTTCCAGTTGCTCGACATCAGCGGCACGGGCACAGACATGCCGGTGCTCTACGACATGGCCTTGCCCGACGGCGAGCCGCACTACGGGCAGATCATCAAGGCCGACAAGATCGAAGCCTGGGAAGTTTATCCCGAAGTCGGCTGGGACCCGCACACGCAGGCCGTCAACCCCGACGCGCCCAAGCAAGGCGAAGAGCGGGTCGAGCGGGAAGGCAACGAGGTGCACGTCTACATGACGGCCATTCGCAGCCACTTCACGCCGGAGCGGGTCGAGATTCAGCAGGGCGACCACGTCGTCTGGCACATCACCAACGTCGAGCGCGCGCTGGACGCGACGCACGGCTTTACCATCCCGGCCTATAACATCCACGTCAGCATCGAGCCGGGCGAGACAGTTTCGTTTGAGTTCGACGCGACGCAGAGCGGCGTCTTTTCCTACTACTGCACCGAGTTCTGCTCGGCGCTGCACCTGGAGATGATGGGCTACATGATGATCGCCCCCGGCGATCAGGCGTCGGCCGACTAAGAGGGAAAGCATCCACAGATTACACAGATTACACAGATTTTGCGGATGTACTTCTGAAAAATCTGTGTAATCTGTGAAATCTGTGGATTCCTCTTTGAGAGAGTGAGATGACTACCATGAGTGCTTTCAAGCGTATCGTTGGCCCGCGCGCGCCGGCGACGGCCGACGAGAAACAGCGCAGCCTCTACCGGCTGCCCAACATCCTGCTCGGCGTCGCGGCAGTGCTGCTGCTGACGTCCATCTTCCTGCCCTATTGGAAGATGACCCTTCATGCGCCGCAGTACCCGCGGGGGCTGTCGGTCGAAGTCTTCGTCAACCGCATGACGGGCGACGTGGCCGAGATCGACGGCCTGAACCATTACATCGGCATGCGCCCGCTGGGCGAGGCGGCGCAGTTGGAGCGCGCGGTGAGCATGGTCGCCGTCGGCGCGCTGGTGCTGCTGGTGCTGGCGGCCATTTACGTCCATTCGCCCTGGGCGTTGTTGTTGGCGCTGCCGGCCATTCTGTGGCCGTTCATCTTTATTGGCGACATGTACTACTGGATGCGGCACTTCGGGTTGAACCTGGACCCGAATGCGCCGTTGAGCAGTTCCATCGACCCCTTCGTGCCCCCCATTCTCGGCTCCGGCATGGTCGGCCAGTTCGAGACGGTGGCGACGTTCCAGATCGGGTTGTGGATGGCTTTCCTGGCCGTGGCGCTCATCCTGGTCGGGCTATTCTACCAGCGGCGGGCCTACAAGCCGCTGGCGCAAAGCGGTTCGTAGTCAGGCAATTCATTGCCGTTCTTCTGCCTGCGCACAGAACGGCAATGAATCGCCTGACTACGAACGAAGAGCGACTACGAGCGGGGATTAGATAATGAAGCGAATTGCGGTTATTGTCGTGGTGATGCTGGCGTGGCTGCTCTTCGGCGGCGCGGCCGGGGCGCAGGGCGAGATCGTCCGCGCGCCGGCTGAGCAGCTGGCCGAGGCCATCGCCGCCGCGCAACCGGGCGACACCATCGAGGTGACCGGCGGCGTCTTCCACGGCAACCTGGTCATCGACAAGCCGCTGACCCTCATCGGTCTGGACGGGGCGACGTTGGACGCCGGCGGTCAGGGCACGGTGCTGCGCATCGAGGCTCCCGACACCACCGTGCGCGGCTTCGTCGTCCGCAACACCGGCGACTCGCTCGACCGCGAGGACTCCGGCATCATCGCCGCCGGCCCGCGCGCGCTGGTCGAGAACAACCGGCTGGAGAACGTGCTCTTCGGCATTTACATCAATTCGGCTCCGGGTACGATCGTGCGCGGCAACGAGATCGAGGGACAAGACCTCGACATCGCCCGGCGCGGCGACCTGATCCGCTTGTGGGACAGCGACGACGTGCTCATCGAGGGCAACGTCACCCGCCGCGGCCGCGACGCCGTGCTGTGGTATTCGGAGCGGATGACGCTGCGCAACAATGACTTTTCCTATGGCCGTTACGGTCTGCACTTCATGTACTGTGACGATGCTGTGATGGAGGGCAATCGCCTGACCTATAACTCGGTCGGGGCCTATCTGATGTACGGCCGGCGCATGACGCTGCGCGACAACCTGCTGGCCTTCAACCGCGGCCCCAGCGGCTACGGCCTCGGCCTGAAGGATATGGACGACAGCGTCATCACCGGCAATCGCTTTCTCGATAATCGCGTCGGCGCGTTCGTGGACGGCTCGCCGCGCGAGATGGACAGCACCGGCATCTTCCGGGGCAACCTGTTTGCCTACAACGACATCGCCCTGGAGATGCTGCCCTCGGTGCGCCACAACCTGATCAGCGACAACAGCTTCGTCGAGAACGAGCAGCAGGTCGTGGTGGCTGGCGGCGGGCAACTGCGCGACAATGAGTGGACGGTGGGCGATCGGGGCAACTACTGGGGCGACTACGCCGGCTATGACGATGACGGCGACGGCCAGGGCGAGATCGCCTACAAGTCGGAACGGCTGCTGGACAGCCTGATCGGCCGCCAGCCCGAACTGCGGCTGTTCGTCTACAGCCCGGTCATCAACGCCGTCGATTTCGCGGCGCGGGCCTTCCCGCTGGTGCGCCCGCAGCCCGTTCTGGTGGATGAGAAGCCGCTGACGCAGCCCGTGCTGCCCGCCAACGCGCCGCTGCCCCTCGCCGCCAATGAGGGCGCGTTGTGGCCGGCGCTGCTGTTGCCGCTGGCGCTGCTGCTCCTGTTCGGCCTGGGCCGCGTCGGCCAGCGACAGTACAAATTAGAAATTAAGAATTAAGAATCAAGAATTATGAATTATGAATTATGAATTATGAAGATAGCTCTTGGGAGAAGATTCCCAATTCCTAATTCTTAATTCCTAATTCCTAATTATTAGGTCTGTCATGATTGAAGTACGCAACCTGACCAAGCGCTTCGGCCGCTTTACCGCCGTGGACAATTTGTCCTTCTCCGTGCGGGAGGGCCAGGCAGTGGCGCTGTGGGGGGCCAACGGCGCGGGCAAGACGACGGCCGTGCGCTGCCTGCTCAATCTCTTTCCTTACGAGGGCGAGATCACCGTTAACGGGCTGGACGCGCGCCGCCAGAGCAAGGAGGTGCGCCGCCTGGTCGGCTTCGTGCCCCAGGAGCTTAGCTTCCACGACGACATGACCGTGGCCGAGACGCTGGTCTTCTACGCCCGCCTGCGCAAGCTGCCCGGCGGCTACGACTTCACGCCGCTGCTGGAGCAGTTGCGGCTGACGACCCACATCCGCCACCGCGTCGGCGAGTTGTCCGGCGGCCTGAAGCAGCGCCTGGCCCTGGCTGTGGCCCTGCTCTCCGACCCGCCCATCCTGATCCTGGACGAGCCGACGGCCAGCCTGGACATCCGCAGCCGCGAGGAATTCCTGATCTTGTTGCGATCCCTGAAGCAGGCGGGCAAGACGATGGTCTTCTCGTCCCACCACCTGGAGGAGATCACGGCGCTGGCCGACCGGGTGCTGCTGCTGGAGGATGGGCGGCTGGTGGTGGACGCCCCGCCCGACCAGTTGGAGCGCCAGTTGAACTGGGAGACGACGCTGCACCTCTACCTGCCCGAGGCGGGCATCGACCCGGCGTTGCAGACGCTGGAGGGGCTGGGTATGCCCGTCAGCCGCAACGGCCGCGGCGTGCGCGTCCACGTGACGCCCGGCGCCAAGGGCAAGGTGTTGCGCGCCCTCCATGACGCGGGCGTGGAAGTAGATGATTTTTCCATCGAGTGATTTATGAATTAGAAATTAGGAATTAGGAATGAAGATGCCTTCAGTAGCACGTTCCTCGATTCCTAATTCTTAATTCCTAATTCCTAATTGTTTACGCTATGGACTTAGAGAACGTACTCATCCTCATCCAGAAAGAGCTGCGCGACGCGCTGCGCAACCGCTGGTTCCTGCTCTACGCCGTGGCCTTTGCCGCGCTGTCGCTGGCGCTGGCCTGGTTCTCCGTCTCCGGCGCGGGCAGCTATGGCGTGGCCGGCTTCGGCCGCACCACGGCCGGGCTGATCAACCTCATCCTGCTCGTCGCGCCGCTCATGGGCCTGACGTTGGGCGCGATGAGCCTGGCCGGCGAGCGAGAGAAGGGCACGCTGGTCTACCTGCTGGCCCAGCCGATCAGTGGGGCGGAGCTGCTGTTGGGCAAGTTCATCGGCCTGGCGCTGGCTCTGACGGCGGCGCTGGTCATCGGCTTTGGCCTGACGGGGGTGCTGATGGTCTTCGCCGGCGGCGGCGGCGACTTCGCGGTTTACGCCACGCTGCTGGTGCTGTCGATCTTGCTGGCCGTTGCCAGCCTGAGTCTGGGTTTCCTCATCTCGGCCGCCGTCCGGCGGGCGGCGACGGCCGTCGGGTTGGCGCTGTTCCTGTGGCTCATCCTGGTCTACTTCGGCGACCTGGGGCTGATGGGCACGGCCGTGGTGTTGCGCATGGAAGTGGCCCAACTGCTGACGCTGGCGCTCATCAACCCCTTGCAGGTGTTCAAGATCGCCGCCGTGCTGAACCTGCGCGACAATCTGGAAGTGCTGGGGCCGGCCGGCATCTACGCCTTCCGCACCTATGGCGGGGCGCTGTGGCCGTTGTTGCTGGGGCTGCTGTCGATCTGGGTCGTCGCGCCGTTCTTGTTGGCGACGCGGGTGTTCAAGCGGCGGGGGGTGATATGAGGCGGGTGGCAGCCGCGCGCCGGGGAGCAGGGGCGCGGGGGCGCGGGGGAGATGATGGCGGCGCGTGGTCTGTCGTCCGCCGTCTGTCGTCCGTTCTTGGGGGCCTACTCCTGTTCGTCGCGCTGGCCGGCTGCGGCGGGGGCGCGGACACGACGCAGCCGCCGGAGATCCTCTACGGCCAGGACGTGTGCGACGAGTGTGATATGATCATCAGTGAGGAGAAGTTCGCCTCCGCCTACTGGACTGAGGCCGGCGAGGCCCGCCGCTTCGACGACGTAGGCGAGATGCTGGTCTTCATGGCCGAGAACCCGGAGCCGACGGCCTCGATCTGGGTTCACGACATCAACAGCGCAGCGTGGCTGCCGGCCGGCGACGCCTGGTTCGTCATGAACTCCGGCCTGCACACGCCGATGGGCACGGGCATCGCAGTCGTCAGCAGCGAGGCCGAGGCCGAAGCGCTGGCCTTCGACCAGCCCGAGGCGGTGATCATGACCTTCGCCGACGCCCTGGCCCGGGCGCAGGCGGGGGAGTTGATGAATGTGCATGGGATGGGGGAGTAGTAAGCCGTAAGCAGTAAGCTGATTACTGCTAACTTCTTACTGCTTATTGTCAACTGACCACTAACCACTGACCACTAACAACAAGGAGTGTAGAAAGAGAGATGACACGCAAGTACATGTTTTGGTTCATTGTAGTCCTGCTGGCCTTGAGCCTGGCTTTGGCGGCTTGTGGCGGCGGGGGCGGCAGCGCGACCGGCGGCGAGGAAGTAGCCGAGCAGCCGGCCGAGACGCAAGACCCGGCCAGCGGCGGCGACCCGGAGGCGGGCAAGGCGCAATTCGACACCGTCTGCATCGCCTGCCACGGGCCGGGCGGCGTGGGCGTCGAGGGGCTGGGCAAGCCCTTCACAACCAGCGAGTTCCTGCTGACCGTGAGCGACTCCGAGCTGTTGGAGTTCGTCAAGACCGGGCGGCCCGTCGGCCACCCGGACAACACCACCGGCGTGGACATGCCCCCCAAGGGCGGCAACCCGGCGCTGACTGACGAGCAACTCATCGACATCATCGCCTACATCCGCACCTTGCACGAGTAACGAAATTGTCTTATGCCTCCGGACGAGGAACCAACCTCCATGAAGCTGCTCGACATGATCCTGACCGACCTGCTGGAACGCTGGCCGGAGACGGCCGCTGTGTTCCACGAGCACGCGATGGCCTGTGTCGGCTGCGCTGTGGCTTCGTTCTACACCGTCCGTGACGCCGCGCTGGTCTATGGGCTGCCGCCGGAGCAGTTCGCCGCCGAACTCGCCGCCGTCGTTGGCGCCGTTTAGCTTCAAGAGAATCCACAGATTTCACAGAGCACACCGATTAAAGAAAGAATCTGTGTGATCTGTGAAATCTGTGGATTGTTCTTATGAGTCACTATGAACGATCTGTACACGTTGATCCCCAACCTGGCGGAGATGGCCCCCGATGTGCCGGCCGACTCCATCCTCAGCCGCACCTTCTACAAGGATGAGCGCCTGAGCGCCGTCCTGTTCAGCTTCGCGCCGGGCGAGGAGCTCTCCGAGCACACCTCGGCCTATCCGGCGCTGCTCCACTTTCTGAGCGGCCGGGCGCAACTGACGCTGGGCGCGGACGGGCCGATGATGGTCGAAGCCGGGGCCTGGGTGCGCATGTCGCCCAAGCTGCCCCACAGCGTCGTGGCCGAGACGCCGGTGGTCATGCTCCTGTTAATGCTGAGATAAGACAAGAAGCGGCTCACGCAAAGAACGCAAAGAAGCAAAGAGCGCAAAAAAAGCAAAGCTGCTTGTGCTTTGCGAGCTTTTCTTCCTTGGCGTTCTTGGCGCGAGCTTCTTCCCCACCGCATTTGCCATTGTGCCTCGTCTACCATTGCTCGCCCTCGCCATCCTCGCCCTGCTGGCCGCCATCTGGGCCGGGCTGTTGCGGTTAGGCTGGGCGTGGCCGGCCCTGCAGCCGGCGCTGGCGGCCGCCCATGGCCCGCTGATGGTCTCCGCCTTCCTGGGCACGGTCATCAGCCTGGAGCGGGCCGTCGCCCTGGATCGGCGCGCCGCCTATCTGGCTCCGGCCCTGGCGGCCGCTGGCGGGCTGCTGCTCCTCAGCGGCCTGTCGTGGACGTGGGGCGGGCGGCTGCTGGCGTTGGGCAGCCTGGGGCTGGCCGTGCTGTTCGGGGTCATCGTCCGCCGCCACCCGGCCATCTACACCGTCGTCATGGCCCTGGGGGCGCTGGCCTGGCTGCTCGGCAACGTCCTACAACTATTCGGCCGGCCCATCTATGCCGTCGTCCCCTGGTGGGTGGCCTTCCTGGTGCTGACCATCGCCGGGGAGCGGCTGGAACTGAGCCGTGTGTTGCGGCTGTCGCGCCGGACGATCAACCTGTTCGCCGGCGCGGCGGGGGTCTTCCTCGCCGGCGTCATTCTCTCCACCCTCGCCTACGGCGCGGGCGTGCGACTGGCCGGGCTGGGGCTGGTCGCGCTGGCGGCGTGGCTGCTGCGCTTCGACCTGGCGCGGCGCAACGTGCGGCTGAGCGGGCTGACGCGCTTCATCGCCGTCTGCCTGTTCGGCGGCTACGTCTGGCTGGGCGTGGGCGGGGCGCTGTGGCTGATCTACGGCGGCGTCCCGGCCGGCCCGATCTACGACGCCATCCTGCACACCATCTTCCTGGGCTTCGTCTTCGCCATGATCTTCGGCCACGCGCCGCTCATCTTCCCGTCGGTGCTGGGCCGGCCGATGGTCTACCTGCCCGCGTTCTATCTGCCGCTAATCGTGTTGCACCTGTCGCTGCTGCTGCGCGTGGCCGGCGATCTGCTCGCCATCGTCCCTCTACGCCAGTGGGGCGGGCTGCTCAATGGGGTGGCGCTGCTGCTCTTCTTGGGGACGACGGGCGTGTCGCTGGCGCGCGGCCGCCGGTGAGCGGATGCAAGCTAGCGGTGCAACCCACTTCAGAAAGTGGGCGGCACCTGCTGCTCTGGTGCTCAGAGTCTGGTAGAATGGCAACAATACGGTCTGGAAGACCTGGAGTGGCGAGGATACGATGACATCCTTTACGATCACGGAAATCCTGGATGACTTGCGAGCGGCCGATGAAACGACGCGGCGCTTCGAGCGGCGCTATTGGTTAAGTTCGGCCGACTTCTATACGCTCTATCAGCAAGGCTTGCTGGATGATGGTGAGCATACTGAAGATTTCGCCATGTGGTCAGCTTTTTACGAGATCAAGCAGGACCGGGAGCTGACACTTAAGAAGCTGTCAGACGAACGAGTAAAGCGCCTACGCCGCCAGGCCCGTGGTGGTTCTCTTCAGATCGATCCACGCGAACCGGCAACGCCCGGATGATCGGGCTATGTCCTTTCCATCTCGTACCGAATACGAACAGCTTGTTTACAGCCTTCAGGAGTCACACCCGAGGGTTGTCTCGTCTCCACTCCGTCTCTATAGTACCAGCGCGCTGACAGCCGTCGTTGAAGGGGAATTGACCCTGAGCACTGGCCTAATGCTCCGAGTGTTCGAAGTCCTGGATTTCAAGGCCAGGCGCATTCGCAATTACAGTTACGCCGTCTATCGTGAGGGCGTCAAGATTTGCTGGTATGACGCTCAGCCTCATCCCGAAATCCCCAAACTTGCGACTACTTTCCCACATCATCTCCATGAGGAACCGGATATTAAGCACAATCGCCATCCGGCCCCGGGCATCTCATTTGAGTCGCCTAACCTTTTGCAGCTTGTCGAGGACTTTCTGCGCCTATAAGTAGAACCTATGATGGATATCCTGACACTCGTGGACAGCTTCCCCACTCCCACCCCCGACGACATGGCCGCCCGCCGCCAGTTCGCCCGGCGCTACACGCTCGTCTTCCTGCGCCAAGGCCCCGCCCCGCGCGACGACGAGGCCCGCAACGAGCGCCTTCAGTTGGAACACCTACAACACTTGACCAAGCTGCAACTGGTGGGCAAGCTGGTGCTCAACGGCCCCATTCTGGTGGATCACGACATCCTGGGCGTCAGCGTCTATGCCGCCGAACTGGAGGAGGCGCGCGCCCTGGCCGAGGCGGATCCCAAGGTGAAGGCCGGCTACCTGGTCGTGGAAGCGATTCCGTGGATGGCCGTGCCGAGCGAACTGCCATGAAAGGTGCGACCCAGAAAGCACCTGGTACTCGACGATGCCCTTACTAACCCGCTTCCACATCAAATCCGCCTTCCTCTACCTGGCCGCGGCTATGGCGTTGGGCATTGTCCTGGCCCTGGCCGGCGTGCTCGACCTGCCCGGCTGGGTCGTCTACCTGTCGCCGGCCTTCTTCCACCTGATCATGGTCGGCTGGGTGACGCAGATGATCTTCGGCGTCATCTTCTGGATGTTCCCCATCGTCACGCGCGCCCGGCCGCGCGGCAGCGAGCGGCTGGGCTGGGCGACGTTCATCCTGCTGAACGCCGGACTGCTATTGCGCGTGGTGGCCGAGCCGGCCAACGCCGTCCGGCCGGGGAGCGGCTGGGGCTGGGCGCTGGTCGTCTCGGCGGTGCTGCAATGGCTGGCCGCGGTGGCCTTTGTCATCAACGCCTGGCCGCGCGTCAAAGAGAAGTACCGGGGAGAGTGAGGCCGTGCCGCGCCTGAGTCAATGGTACATCAAGCTGGCCTTCGGCTATCTGCTGCTGGGCTTCACGCTGGGCGCGCTGCTGCTGGCTCACAAGGGGCAGCCGCTGCACCCTGCCTTGTGGGGCTGGCTGCCCGCCCATATCGAGTGGCTGCTCATCGGCTGGGTGGCGCAACTGACGCTGGGCGTGGCCTTCTGGATTCTGCCGCGCTTCTGGAAGGAGCCGCGGCGCGGCAACACGACCGGGGCGTACGTCGCCCTCGTCCTGCTGAACGCGGGCATCTGGCTGGTGTCGCTGGCGGGCGT
>NZ_JAYRVJ010000086.1:0-3008 GCF_041918635.1 Promineifilum sp. (SeqCode) | reverse complement strand
TTGAGGTAGCGCTCCATCTCCGGCCGGCTGAAGCGCAGGTCGGCGGCGCGCAGTTCGACCAGTTCATCCGCCACGCGCAGCCGGGCCAGCGACAGAGGCGGGTCGGCGCGGCTGATGAGCGCCAGGCGCATGCCCGGCGGCGCGTGGCGCAGCAGATAATCCACGCCATGATGGATGGCCGGGGCGCGGATGTGGTGGTACTCATCGAGCGCCAGGACGATCGGCCGGGACAGCGCGGCCAGGTCGTTGAGGAGAACGGTCAGCCATGTCTCCGGCGGCGGCAGCGTATGCCGGCCGAGTGTATCGGCCAGGCGCGCGCCGAGACGCGGGTCGGCTGTCTGCAACGCGGCGACGACGTGACGCCAGAAGCGGCCCGGCTCGTTGTCGCCGTCGTCCAGTAGCAGCCAGGCCGAGAGGGGCGCGCCGCCGGCCGCCAGCCACTCGGCCACGAGCGTCGTCTTGCCGAAACCGGGCGGAGCGGAGACGAGCGCCAGGCGCGCCGTGGGGTTGGTGTCCAGTCTGGCAACCAGCCCCGGGCGGGGGATCATGCCGGGATGCGGCGGCGGTCGGAAGAGCTTCGTCCGCAGCACGGTGTCCTGGCCGAACCCCTCGGGCCGGCCCGCTATTCCGCCTGACTCTATGTCGCTGTCGGGTGCTGTCATCACGCTTGGTTCAGCGGGGGGCCGTCCTCAAGTGGGCGCGTCAAAACGGAGGTTTTTCGCCGCCGAACCCTTTCTCCATTATCGTGGATGCGCCCGGCGCTGTATAGTGACAGATGTCAGGGGTATCTACGTATTTAGTAATAGCTAGTGGTCAGTGGTAGGGGCGGGTTTGAAACCCGCCCCTACTCCGCCCGCCAAATGGCGAGGCCGATAGCGAAGCGGCACGCCGCGGCGAAGATCAGCCCGGCCACCAGCCCCCACCAGCCGGCCAGCGCCGGCGCGATCATCGAGCCGAGCAGGATGCCCGCTTGCAGCGACATGTTATGCCAGGCCAGATAGGACGGCCGGCTGTCGTCGGGCGTCTTCTCCAGCACGAAGTTGCCCACCGCGCCGCCGGCCAGCGCCCAGCCCGCGCCGCCGGTGATGGAGGCCAGCAGGTAGAGCGCCGGCCCGGTCGCCTGCGAGATGACCAGCGGGTAGAGGGCGATGACGATGATGCCCAGGGCCATCGTCTGCCGGTTGCCCAGGCGCGCCGTGAGCATCCCCAGGCGCGTCGAGGCCAGGAAGAGGGCGATGTAGAAGACGCTGTTGCCCAGGCCAATCACCTGGTCGTCCAACTGGATCTCGCGCACCAGGAACAGCGGGAACAGCGGCACGGCCAAATAGAGCGCCAGGTGCATGGCGAAGACGAGCAGGAGCACCCGGCGGTAGGCGCGATCCTTCAGCGGGTTGAACCACCGGCTGGAGAGCGGGTTGGCGCGGGTCAGGAAGCGCAAGCCCACCGACAGGCGCATCCCGGCCCACATCTTGGCCTCGCCGGGGTCGGCCCAGTCGCCCAGGCTGCGGCCCGTGCCCGGCCGGCGGTGCTCGTCGACCGGCCGCACGTGCCACAGGTGCAGCGTACTCATGGCCGCGCCGATGAAGCCGATCAGGAAGACGACCTGGTAGCCGAGCGGGAACGGCAGCACGTCGAGCAGCCGGCCGCAGGCCAGCGTGACGGCGATGGAGGTCAGCGCGTAGGCCGCGTTGCGCACGCCAACGATGTGGCCGCGCCAGTCGGGCGGCACGGCGGCGGCAAACAGGCCGTTGAAGCCGATAGCCAGCGCCGTGCCGGGGATGCTCATCAGCACCGTCAGCAGTACGATGACCCAGACCTGGCCCTCCGGCGCGAGGAACAGCGGCAGCAAGACGAACAGCAGGTAGAACCAGCGGTTCAGGATGGAGGCGGAGAACGTCGCCCGGCTAACGGGCTGGCTCTGGAGCCAGCGACCGGCCGGCAGGGCGAACATCAGGTTCATGATGGCCGGCGTGGCGTTGAGCAGGCCCAACTGGAAGGCGCTGGCCCCCAGCCGGGTGGCGTAGACGGCAATGAAGGCGATAGCGCTGCCATTCAGGACGCCAAACCAGGCGATGTCGAAAACGAGATGGTTGAAATTGGAGCGGTGCTCGACCGGAACCGGCCGGGCGCGGGTGGATGCGAATGAAATAGCCATGACTCTGTTTGGGGCGGCCCGCTGGCCGCCGGGTGATGATGCGTTAGACAAACGTCTAGTCTACCACAAAATGGCAATGGTTGATAACGGAAAGAGCACGGCTGTCCGCCGCCTGGACTACGCTAAATCGCCGGGCGATTTGGCAAATCGCCCTACAGTCTTTGCTCTGCTATACTGCCTCTTAGCCCAACCTATGGAAGGAAACCGATGGATCGCGCCGAACTATTGACCCGCATTCGCGACGGCCGCGCTGAATTCGAGAGCGCCGTGGCCCTGTTCGAGAAGGACGAATGGACGAAGCCGCTGCTGCCCAACGCCTGGTCGGTCAAGGACGTGATCGCCCACGTTGGCTTCTGGGAACAGCGCATGGTCACCCTCTACCATATGCTGGCGGCGGGCGAGCCGCCGCAGGACGTGGCGACCGCGGAGACGGTTGACGAACTAAACGCGCGCGTCTATCAGGAGAACGAGCTACTCCCGCCGGGCATCGCCGAATTGAACGAGCGCGAGGCGTACCAGGCCCTGCTGACTGTGGCCGAAAACGCGCCGGAGGACGACCTCTTCAACCCGCAGCGCTTCCCCTGGACCGAGGGCGAGGCGTTCTACCGCTGGATCGAGGTCAACACGTTCGAGCACTATGCTGATCACGTCCCCGACTTGATAGAGGTTAGGGGCTAGGGGCTAGGGAAGAGCGCCCTGCTCTGGTTCCTGGAACCTGAACCCCTGGAACCTTCTTCCCTAGCCCCTAGCCCCTAGCCCCTAGCCCCTAGCCCCTAGCCCCTAGCCCCTAGCCCCTAGCCCCTAGCCCCTAGCCCCTAGCCCCTAGCTCCTAGCCCCTAGCTCCTACACTTGC
>NZ_JAYRVJ010000085.1:0-2183 GCF_041918635.1 Promineifilum sp. (SeqCode) | reverse complement strand
CAGACCGGGCCGCCGGGGGCCACGCAGATCGCGGCCTTCAACGAGGTCAACGTCTGGCGGCGCGACGACGTGCTGCCCTTTGCCTTCACCGTCGCGCCCGGCCAGCCCATCGCGCCGGGCAGCGTGCCGGCCGTCGCCGTCCGGCTCGATGGCCCCAACCGCGTCATCGTCGCCGCCGCTGGCGGCGCGGCTGGCGAACAGCTCGTCGTCCTGGTCAGCGACTACCCCGGCTGGCGGCTGACGGTGGACGGCCAGCCCGCCAGCATACAGCCCGTCAACGGCTACCTCGGCGCGGCCCTCGCCCCCGGCGAGCACACCTACGTCTTCGACTTCCACCCGCGGAGCTATGACGTGGGCGTGGCGATTAGCTTGCTGACCGTGGCCCTCTGTGTATGGCTCGTCGCTGCCGAACTATTCACGGCCGCCCGCCGCGCCCGAACCGCAGAGTTGTAACGCGGGTTGGCAACCCGCCTCTTCGATTCACAGACGTGGGATGCCATCCCGCGTTACAGGGAAGAGGCGGGATACCATCCCGCGCTACAACCTCCCCTCCATCGTCCCCACATACCCCGTCAACTCAATATACCCAGTCGCCGCTACCGGCGCGCCGGCCTGGGTTCCGCTGAAGGCGACCGCCCCCTCCCAATAGACCGTGGACAGGTTCAACTCCTGGTCGGCCAGCAGCGGCCGCCCCTCCAGTTCCAGCCCTACTGACGGCACGCTGATTTGCCACCCCGCCGGATACTCGCCGCCGCTGGTCGGGCTGGTCCAGGTATCGGTGACTTCCAGCGTCCAGTCGCCCCAGGCCAGCGGCGTCACCGTTCCGTCCGGGGCGATGTAGCTGCCGGCCGACAGCGGTTCGCGCGTCCCGTCCGCCCGGCGAATCTCGAACAGCATCAGCGCCCCGCCGTCGTCTAACTGGAGCGACAGCCAATCCCAGCCGACCGCCCCCTCGCTCAGCGCGCTGGTGCTCCACTCGTGATCCTTCCAGGCTCGTCCCGTCACCTCGAACCGCTCCCCACCGACCGTCACCACGCCGGCCGCCCGCTGCTGCACGAGGGAGTAGTAATAGGAAGCATTGCCCGGCTCCGGCCCCTTCTGGCTCAGCCCGCCGTCGCCATGCAGTACCGGCGGGATCGTCTCCGTCAGCGTCAGGTCGAGCGCCGCCGCCTCCGCCCGCGCCCGCAGCCGCACCTGTCCCGGCCCGACCGCCTCGATCGTCCAATCCTCCAGCCAGACCCGATACGGTTCGGCCGTCGCCCCCGCCAGCCCAGCCGCTCCCCGGCTGAAGCGCTCGGCCGGGTAGAACGCGCCCCCGCCAATGTCGCTGATGGCGAAGTGGGCCAGATACACCTGGTTCGAGCGCCAGGAAGAATCCACAGATTTCACAGATTGCACAGATTCGGAAGTCGTTGGTTGTTGGTCGCTGGTCAAGCCGCCAATGATTTCTGAATCTGCGTAATCTGCGAAATCTGCGGATTCTTCCTCTGGCGTCAACGCCCGCCGGAAGATGGTGAACTGGAACCCGAACGCCCGCCCGTCGGCCGTCGTCAGGTTGCCGGTGTAGTACCACCACTCCGTCTGGTAGTCGTCGTGCGGCCCCAGGTCGCGCGGGAACTGGATGGCCCCCGGCTCCGTGGCGCGGGCGAACCCCTCGGTCGCCCCCGCCGCCGGCAGCGCCTCCAGCGACGCCTCCAGCGCTCGCTCTCCCTCTCCCGCCCACAACGGTCGCCCGACGATCAGCCCCACGACGAGGACGCCTATCCCGATGAGTACAAACCACACTCGTTTCATGAGATTTGATCCGCAAACAAAAGAAGCTCACGCCAAGAACGCCAAGAATTCCAAGGACGCAAAGCCTTTCTTGATTCTTCTTTGCGCTCTTTGCTTCTTTGCGTTCTTGGCGTGAGCCTCTTACTCCTCTCGAATCGCCGTAGCGATCTCCATGTTGCCCACCCGCCACGACGGATACACCCCCGCCAGCAGCGCCGCGCCAACGGCCACCAGCAGCGCCTGGACTAAGTACGCCGGCTGCAAGTCCATCGTGAGCGTCCAGCCGAACGACCGCACGTTGATAACGTATACCAGAATCCACGCCAGCGCGTAGCCCACCGGCATCGCCAGCAGCCCGGCCACCCCGCCCATCAGCCCCGTCTCCAGCAGCGTCAGCCCCCACAGCTGTT
>NZ_JAYRVJ010000084.1:0-7772 GCF_041918635.1 Promineifilum sp. (SeqCode) | reverse complement strand
TTGGACGATGACCGGCGCGCCCTCATCGGCGCTGTTGTCGATCAGGACGTTGGCCTCGTAGCGGCGCAAGTCCACCATCTGGTCGAGGTCTTTCTCGTCCAGCCCCGGCGCGGCGCGGATCACCTGGTCGAGCAGGTCGGCCCGCGCGGCGTCGAGATAGGCCAGCAGCGCCGGCTGGTCGGTATATTGCTCGCGCAGCCCATCAAACTCGTCCTGGATGGCCGCCTCCGTCACCTGCTGGTCAAGCTCGCGCCGCTTGTCGCGCGCGTCTCGCTCCAGCAGCCGGAGCTCGCGCAGGATGTGCTGCAACTCGACCTGGAGGGCGCGCCGGGTGTCGCGGCGGGCCTGGGCCTCGCCGTTGCCGCCGTTGGCGTCGCCTGCCTCCTCTTCCGGGACGACGGTCACCATCAGGCCGGATGGCGTTTCCTGCAGGTCAAAGCCCTGGTCGGTGGCCTTGCGCTCCAGCGCCGATAATTGTTCCTCGCGCTCCTCTGAGAGCTTCTCCTCCAGGGCGTGGACGGCGTCGCGATAGGAGCTACTCTCGAACGCCTGAGTCAGCGCCAACTGGACGGCCTCAATCATGCCCTTCAGGCGCTCAGAAAAGAGCGCGCCCTGGCCGGGCGGCAGGCTGATGGGTTGCGGCCGGTGGGCTACCTCGAAGTTGTGGACGTAAATCCAGTCATTGGGCGTCGGCTCGCGGCGGCAGCGCTGTTGCAGAAAGTGGCGGATAGCCATGCTGCGGCCCGTGCCCGGCGATCCCATGACGAAGATATTATAGCCCTTGCTCTTGAGCCCCATGCCGAACTCCAGCGCGCGGGTGGCCCGCGGCTGGCCGATGATGGACGTGGTCGGCTCCAGGTCGGCCGTCGTTTCGAAGGCCAAGCTCGCCGGATCGCACACCAGTCGTAGTTGGTTCGGTGACAGAGACTTCGCGTGTCCTGGCATTAGCTTTCTGATGCATTACCTCAGCTTATCGGGGGTAGATGAGAATCATACTGCCAGTTTGGGCGAATGGCAACAATGCTGCTTGGTGTCCGGTCGGGGGCGTGATAGCATTCAAGCCTATTGGCGACGGCTGAGATGGCCTTGCGGGAAGTAGCATGTTCGATCATGGTATTACACTGAATCCGGCATTCAACCTGGTCAGCGCTGTCAGCGTCCCGGCCGTTCCACTGAGCGCGAAGGAGCGAATTGGCCGGCGCGCCTAAACTGACGACAGGGACCAAGTTCATCTTTGGGTTGGGGGATTGGGGAACCTCAGCCGCGGCCACGGCGCGCAACATCTTTTGGTTTATCTTCCTCACCAACGTCGTCGGGCTGGATGCCGGTCTGGCGGGCTTTGTCGTCCTCATCGGCCGCGTCTGGGACAGTATCAACGACCCGCTGGTTGGTTCGTTCAGCGACCGCATGCGCTCGCGCTGGGGCCGGCGGCGGCCCTTCCTGCTGTTCGGCTCCATCCCGTTTGCCCTATCCTTCTTCCTGATGTTCTATGTGCCCCCTTGGCAGAGCGACGCCGCGCTCATCGTCTACTATAGTGTCGCCTTCTTGCTGTTCGACACGCTCTACACCATCGTCAACGTGCCTTACCTGGCGATGGTGCCGGAGTTGACCACCGAATATGACGAGCGCAGTAGCCTGACCGGCTGGCGCATCGCCTTCTCGATCCTGGCCGCGTTGATTACAGCCGGGGCGTTCAAGCTGCTGGCGGAGAACGTTTTCGCCGTCTGGTTGGGCGGGGGGCCGGCGGCCATCCGGCAGGGGTACATGCTCTCGGCCGGGTTGTGGTCGCTGACCATCGCCATCCCCTACTTGCTGGTCTTTCGCTTCGTGCGCGAGCCGGACGTGGAACCGGTGAGTTCCCCCATCCGGCCGCTGCAAAACTTCCGCGAGGTTTACGCCAACCGCCCTTTCCTGCTGGCGGCGCTCATCTACCTGCTGTGCTTCACCACCGGTGACATCATCCTGGTCGTCCTGGTGCGCTACCTGATTGACTACATCCGCGTCACGCCCGGCTTCGACAGCGTGGTACTGGTGATGGTGCTGGGCATGGCCTTGCTGAGCACGCCGTTCGTCGTCCGGCTGATGCAGCGCACCGACAAGCGCACCGCTTACCTGATCACCATCGGCTTCATGACCGGCGTGCTCATCGTGGCGACGTTCGTACCGCCCGGCGCGCAAAACGCCATCCTCATCGGCGCGGGGCTGGCCGGCATCGGCTACGCGGCCATGAGCGTCATCCCCTGGGCCATCGTCGGTGACGTGATCGAGGCGGATGAACTGAAGACGGGCGAGCGGCGCGAGGGACTTTATTCCGGCTTCCTCGTCCTGTTGCGCAAGTGGGCGTCGGCCTTCGCCATCTTCGCCGTTGGCCGGCTGCTCTCGGAGACGGGCTTCATCAGCTCGACCACCGGCAGCCTGTTCATCGAGCAGCCGGAGAGCGCGCTCAACGCCATGCGCTTCCTGGTGAGCATCATCCCGGCCGTGGCGCTGGGTATCTCGCTGGTGCTGGCCTGGCGCTTCCCGATTGACCGCGAGCGCTATGAGGAGATCCGCCGCCAGCTCGATGAGCGGCGACAACAATCCACCAGCGTCGTATAATCCAGGCGCGACGCGCTTTCTGAAGTGCGTCGCACCTCACATGCAAAGGAATAAACACCATGCTTAACGTTGGCGATCCCGCCCCCGATTTCGAACTACTCTCCGACGAGAACCAACTGGTCAAGCTGTCCGACCTGCGCGGCCGGCGCGTCGTCCTGTTCTTCTTCCCCAAGGCCGACACGCCCGGCTGCGCAACCCAGGCGTGCGGCTTCCGCGACCGCTTCCCGCGCATCGAGGCCGGCAACGCGACGGTGATCGGCCTCAGCCCCGACTCGCCCGCCAAGCTGGCGAAGTGGCGGGCCAAGGAGAGTCTGCCCTACACGCTGCTGTCCGACCCCGACCATCAGGTGGCCGAGGCATATGGCGCGTGGGGCGAGAAGCAGATGTTCGGCAAGACGTATGACGGCATCCTGCGCAGCCACGTCATCATCGGCGCGGATGGGAGGCTGGAGGATATTCGACTCAGGATCAGCCCGCAGGAGAGTGTGGATGCGGCGGTGGCGTTTCTGGAGGAATGAAGAAGGAAGAATCCGCAGATTTCGCAGATTAGGCAGATTGATGCTAGGTAGGGGCGGGTTTCAAACCCGCCCGTACAGCCGGGGAAACCGATCTGCGCGCGATTCGATTTGACAGGTGTGGACCGCCGGGCGAGGTGCTGCGGCTGGAGGAGTTGCCCCGGCCGGAGCCGGGGCCGGGCCAGGCGCGACTGCGCCTGACCCACCGGCCGATCAACCCGTCTGACCTGCTGACGGTCAGCGGCGACTACGGCCGCTTGCCGCGCCTGCCGGCCACGCCTGGCTTCGAGGCCGTAGGCCGCGTCGAGGCGCTGGGCGAGGGGGTTAGCGGCTGGCGGGCCGGCGACCGCGCCATTCCACTGAGCGCCGGCGGCACGTGGTGCGAGTCCGTCGTCGTGGACGCGGCGCGGCTGCTGCCCGTGCCCGACGCGGTGAGCGACGCGACGGCGGCGCAGTTCGTGGTCAACCCCGTCTCGGCCTGGGTAATGCTGGAGCAGGAACTGGCGCTGCGGCCGGGGGAGTGGGTCTTGCAGACGGCCGCCGGCTCCACGCTGGGCCGGCTCGTCTTGCAGATCGCTCAACTGCGCGGCTACCGGATGGTCAACCTGGTGCGTCGCCCGGAGCAGGTCGAAGAGTTGCTGGCGCTGGGGGCCGACGCCGTGTTCTGCACCGAAGCGGGGAACGTGGTCGAGCGCGTGCGCGAACTGACCGGGGGCGGCGTGCGCGGCGCGCTGGAGGCGGTTGGCGGGGCGACGGGGGCGCTGGCCGCGCGTTGCCTGCGGCCCGGCGGGGTCATGCTAGTTTACGGTATGCTGGGCGGCGAGCCGCTGCCGCTGCACAACGGCGAGATGCTCTTTCGCGGCCTGACCGTGCGCGGCTTCTGGCTGACCTACTGGTTCCGCAACACGCCGCCCGACCGGACGCTGGGCACACTGACGACGCTGATGCAACTGATGGCCGAGGGGCATCTCGTCCCGCCGGTCGAGGCGTCATACGACCTGGCCGACTTCCGCGCCGCCGTAGCTCACGCCGCGCGGCCGGGGCGGCGCGGCAAAATTCTGCTGACTGGATGATGTAGGAGCGGGTTGTCGAAATCGGCCGTTCTCATTCGTCATATTGATAGACAGGGGCAAATCGCCCACATCAATATCAATAGACAAGGAGACCCAGACCATGCAGTACATGCTTTTGATCTACGTTGACCCGGCCACCTATGAGGGCGTCACCGAGGCGGAGAACGAGGCCGAGATGGCCGAATACTTCGCGCTAGGCCCCTCTTTGCGCGAGCGCGGCATCCAGCTCTCGGGCGAGGCGCTCCAGCCCGTGACGACGGCGACGACGGTGCGCGTCCGCGACGGCAAGACGCTGACGACCGACGGCCCCTTTGCCGAGACGAAGGAGCACCTGGGAGGCTTTTACCTGGTGGATTGCGCCAATCTGGACGAGGCCATCGACGTCGCCAAGCGCATCCCGGACGTGCGGCGCGGCTCGGTTGAGATTCGGCCGGTGGTGGACTTCTCCAACGTGCCCAATCCCAATGCCTAAACCGATCGTGGCCGGGCGGGCCAGCGCCCGCCCGGCCGGCCTGTGTCTGTCCTCTCTTCTGTGAGCCTTTCGTCCCCCGTCGAGCGCGTCTTCCGCGAGGAGCACGGCCGTGTGCTGTCCATCCTCATCGGCCTGCTGGGCGATTTCGCGCTGGCAGAGGACGCGCTGCAGGAGACGTTCGTCGCTGCGCTGGAGCATTGGCCGCGCCAGATGCCGGACAACCCCGCGGCGTGGCTGGTGGCGGTCGGCCGCCGCAAGGCCATCGACCGGCTGCGCCGCGACAAGAACCGGGAAGAGAAGACGGCGCTGCTGGCCGACCCGCGCCCCGATCCCCTGGACGACCCCGCCGCGATGGACGAGACCGCCATCCCCGACGAGCGCCTGAAGCTCATCTTCACCTGCTGCCATCCGGCCCTGTCGCTGGAGGCGCGGGTGGCGCTGACGCTGCGAACGCTGGGCGGGCTGGACACGGCCGAGATCGCCCGCGCCTTCCTCGTGCCTGTGCCGACGATGAACCAGCGCCTGACGCGAGCCAAGACGAAGATCCGCGCCGCGGGCATCCCCTACGAAGTGCCGCCGGCGCGGGCCATCCCGGAGCGGCTCGATGGGGTGCTGGCCGTGCTCTACCTGATCTTCAATGAGGGGTACGCGGCCACGGCCGGGGACGACCTGATCCGTCAGGAGTTATGCGCCGAGGCGATCCGGCTGACCTCGGCGCTGGTCGAGCTGCTGGCGTCGCGGCCCGATCTGGGGCCGCAGCCGGAGGCGATGGGACTGCTGGCGCTGATGCTGTTGCACGACTCGCGCCGGGCGGCCCGCGTCGACGCGGCCGGCGACCTCGTGCTGCTGGAAGACCAGGATCGCGGGCGCTGGAACCGGGCGGAGATCGACGCCGGGCTGGCGCTGCTGGATCGGGCGCTGGCCCTGCGCCGGCCGGGGCCGTACCAGATTCAGGCGGCCATCGCCGCGCTGCACGCCGGGGCGCGCGCGTCGGCCGACACCGATTGGCCGCAGATTGCCGCGCTCTACGGCGAGCTACGGCGCTACGCCCCCTCGCCGGTGGTGGAACTCAACCGGGCGGTGGCCGTGGGCATGGCGCGGGGGCCGCTGGCCGGATTGGCGCTGCTGCAGCGGGCGGAGCTGGCCGAGGCGCTGGACGGCTACCACTGGTATCACGCCGCCGTGGCCGACTTCCTGCGCCGCGCCGGCTACCGCGGCGAGGCCCGCGCGGCCTATGTGCTGGCCCTCTCCCTCTGCGAAAATCGGGCCGAGCGGACCTTCCTCACCCGCCGGATCGAGGAGGTCGGCTAAGAGCTCACGCAAAGCGCGCAAAGAAGCAAAGAACGCCAAGAAAAATCATCTCTTGGCGTGCTTTGCTTCTTTGCGCGCTTTGCGTGAGCTCTTACGGCCCGACTATGACGACATCGGGCAGCGCCAACCGCCCATCGGGCAGCGGCCCCTCCGGCCCCAGCGCCGACACCGCTTCCAATCCCTCGACCGGCTGGTAGAAGCCCACGCCTAGCCGGTAGTCGCCCGGCGGCAGGGCCGAGAGGTCGAACGTCACCGCGTCGGCCACGACCTCCCCCTCGATCCACTGGCCGGTCGGGTAGCTGTCGCCGGCCGGGGCGCTGTCTACCTGGGCGGCGATGGCCCCGGCGGCGTCGATCAGGTGGACGAAGCGCGTGTACTCATCGGGTACGTCGCCCAGCGCCTGCCAGTAGAGTGTGAGGCGCAACCCCGTCCCCTCCCGCGCCAGCCGGTAGCCGTGTAGACCGATAAACGGTTCGTCGGTGCGGCCAAACGTCGCTTCGGCCGGGGAGAGGCCGTCGGGCAGGGCGAAGGCAGGTTCGTGCGGGCGCGGCTGCCACACCCCATTGGCCCACGTCAGCAGCCCCACGCGGCGCATAAGCGCCTGCCCGTCGGCGTCGTAGAGGCGCATGACGAGCGGGTAGTCGCCCTCGGCCGGGGCCGCATCCGGCAGCCGCAGCGCCAGCCAGTCGGCCGTCCACTGCCCGGCCGGCCAGAGCGTACTCGGTTGGAAGCCGTAGCCCGGCTGCGCGTCCAGTTGCGCCAGTACCCCGCCCGCCGCGTCTTGCAGCCGCCACGAGAACTGGTAGCGCGTCCCCAGCGGCCGATCCGTGTACCAGGCGAAACGGCCGTCAAGCGTCGTCGGATCGCGCAGGGTCAGGCTGGTAGCCCGAACGTCGAGGGAGTCGTTCGTTTGCTCCCCTGCTCCCCCGCTCCCCCGCTCCCCCGCCTTTATCCTGACCGGCCGCAGGAAAAGCTCTCCCCTCGTCCCGCCGGACGGCATGAGCGGGCGCGCGCCGTCGATGGTCAGGCGCGGGACGTAGAGGCCGGGCGGCGCGTCGGACGGGATGGGGAGGTTGAATACCACCGTTTCGCCGGCCAGAGGGTGCGTCGCGGCGGCGACGATGGGCGGCTCGGCGGCATCGTTGGGCGTCGGCCGGGCCGAGGCGGGCGTAACGAGGGCCAGCGTCGCCGCGCGGCCGTCGCCGGGGGCGACGCTGAGCGTCACGGTGAGTGTCTGCCCGGCCACAATCTCATCCCCGCTGTAGCCATATTCGTGAAGCCGCGCCCCGTTCTCGAAGGATACGCCCTCTACGTCGTGGTGCAGATAGGCCATCTGGGCGAAGTCCCAGGTCAGGTCGCCCCGCGGCAACGCCCGATTTTCCCCGCGCCAGAGCAGGCCGAGGAGGACGAGCGGGACGATGACGGCAACCGCACCCGCCGCCAGCCGGCGCGTTTGGGCCGGGCCGGGCCGCTCGCCGGCCGCCAGCAGCGCTATCACCACGAGCAGCGCCCCGAGCGATAGAAGTTCAGACACAAGCCGCACCGGCGTGCGCCTTAGCGCCAGCGTGAAATGCGATTCATCCCCCGTCAATGCCGCCGCCGCCAAGCCGGAACCCAGTTCCGCCTCGAGGACAGCGCCGGTGCTATCCTCTGGGCGCAGCCAGGTGGGCCAGGCCAGCGTGGGGAACAGCACCGTGGTCTCGCCCGAGCCGATGTCCAGCGCCCACACCTGCCGGACGGCTCCCCGCTCCAGCAGTTCCGCCCCGTGCAGTTCGCCCGCCAGGGCGACGGCGCGGTCGCGCT
>NZ_JAYRVJ010000083.1:0-2322 GCF_041918635.1 Promineifilum sp. (SeqCode) | reverse complement strand
CGAGGCGCTCGGCCTGGGCGGGCTGGGCAAGCCGGCCGGCTTCCTGGAGCGGCAGATCGAGGGCTGGTACCGGCGCTGGCAGGGAGCCAAGCCGGACGAGCTGCCCGACATGGAGCGCGTCTACGCCTGGCTGCGCGACAACCGGCCGGCTGAAGCGGGCGTGTCGCTCGTCCACAACGACTACAAGCTCGACAACGTCATGCTGGCCGCCGGCGACCCCGGTCGCGTCGTGGCCGTCTTCGACTGGGACATGTGCACGCTGGGCGATCCGTTGTCCGACCTGGGGGCGCTGCTGACCTACTGGACGGAGCCGGCCGACCCGCCCTACCTCCAGGCGACAGCCATGATGCCCCTGGGCGACGTGGGCTTTCTGACGCGCGATGAACTGACAGCACGCTACGCCGAGAAGTCGGGCCGGGCGGTGGGCGACATCCACTTCTACCACGCCCTGGGCCTCTTCCGGCTGACGGTCATCATCGCCCAGATCTTCATCCGCTACCGCCGCGGCCAGACGCAGGACGCGCGCTTTGCCGCGATGGAGGCGATGATCCCCCTCGTCGCCCGCCGCGCGGCCGAGATCGCCGGGTTGTAGCGCGGGATGGCATCCCGCGTCCGCCGATGCGAAGAATGGCTACGGATTTAGACGGACGATACGGATAGTGTAATCCGTTTTGTCCGTTTAAATCCGTAGCCATTTTTAGCCAACGCAGAGAGGATTGAAGACGCGGGATACCATCCCGCGCTACAATAAGAGTATGATTCACTACCGTTCCATCTTTCGCAACGATCTATTCAGCGGCCAAACCTATCTCGTCACCGGCGGCGGCACGGGCATCGGCCGGGCCGTGGCCCATGAGCTGGCCTCTCTCGGCGCGCACGTCGTCCTGGCCGCCCGCACCGAGGAGAACCTGATCAAGACAGCGACCGAAATCCGCGAGGCGGGCGGCGCGGCGTCGCACGTCGTCTGTAATATTCGCGAGGAGGAGCAGGTCGCCGCCCTGTTCGAGCGCGTCCTGGCCGAGCGGGGCGCGCTGCACGGCCTGGTCAACAACGCCGGCGGCCAGTTCGTCAGCCCGGCGGAGACGATCTCGCTCAAGGGCTGGCGGGCGGTGGTGGAGACGAACCTGACCGGCACGTTCCTCATGTGCCGTGTGGCGTTCAACCGGCACATGGAGGCCCACGGCGGGGCCATCGTCAACATGCTGATCGAGATGTGGCGCGGCTTCCCCGGCATGGCCCACTCGGCCGCGGCGCGGGCGGGCATCGAGAACCTGACCAAAACGCTGGCCGTGGAGTGGGCGCGGGCCGGCGTGCGCGTCAACGCCGTCGCCCCCGGCCTCATCGCCTCCAGCGGCCTCGACCGCTACCCGGAGGCTGTGCGGCCGATGATCGAGCAGAACGTCCGCGACATCCCGCTCAAGCGCATGGGCACGGAGGCGGAAGTGAGCGCGGCCATCGTCTTCCTGCTCTCGCCGGCGGCGGCCTTCATCACCGGCGAGTCGATCCGCATTGACGGCGGGGGGTCGTTGTGGCGAAAGACGTGGGAGGTGGCGGAGCATGGGAATGCGCCGGCAGAATATAGCGGCTATCTCGAAGAGAAGAAACTGGTTGACTCCTAACGACGAGGAAGCTCAACCGGTTTTAGGAGCAACTGTATACCCTGAAGAACTTCTTGCAATCGTCTGGCCGAGAGCGTACCTATTTTCTCCTTGAAACGTCGCTTATCGACCGTTAGGACTTGCGTGATGTTGACAACACTCGCCTCCGGCAGATTGGCCTCGCCCTTTCTTAATAAGACGTTGCCGGGGGCTTCAGCCAACGCGAGGTTCGTCGTCAGCGCGCAGACAACAATCGTATTGATATGACTGTGATTGTATGAATCGTTTTGAATGACAACATGTGGGTGGCGATAGCCTGGCTCCGATCCGAAGGGTCTGCCTAAATCAAGCCAAAAGATATCTCCCTGGTTGATCACCATTCTTCTTCACCCAGTATTTCCATATAAGTGACTTGCGCTGCCTCCAGCCACTTTATGTCTTCTTCGTCTGGGCCATTCGCATACACTTCATTTAGCTTGGCAGTGATCCGCTCCGCTTCCAGCCTGGAAAGGTATGATTCCACGGCCAACGATATAAGGCCGCTGCGTGAAATTTCGAGTGCTTCCGCTTCTTTCTCAAGTCGCCTGAAAAGTGATTCTTCGATTGAAACCGCGGTTTTAATTGTAGACATACAAATAGTATAACAATGTTTTATACTCTTGCAAACGACGCTGCTCCCCCTTTATTTGTGGATAGAAGCAGCAACCCTGTATGGCTAGACCAT
>NZ_JAYRVJ010000082.1:0-3661 GCF_041918635.1 Promineifilum sp. (SeqCode) | reverse complement strand
GCGAGGATGGGGACTGGGGGGCTCGGCGGACGTGGACAAGATCAACGCACCCCCTAACGCCCGGGCAACTGTTTTGCCAGGTTTCCACTTCCGCAATTTGTCATCAGTTCATCTCAATTTGACAGAACAATTATAGTCAGGCCGGCTCAAAAGTCAATCGCGGGGAGATGGAACGCTGATAGCGCTGATTAAGAAGACGCTGATTCTCGCTGCTAAAAACATAGGGCTTGCACAGCGAAAATCAGCGTCCAATCCGCGTCCTCTGCGTCCTATTTGTTCACCCCCGGGCCGTCCAGCACGGTGGTGTGCAACCCGAAGTAGTCCAGCCGCAGCCGCCACTCGTCCCCCACCGGCCGCAGGGCCATGAAGCGCGGCGCGACGCCGTAAGCCGACTGGTAGCGATCCGGGGCGTACCACTTGCCCGGCCGCAGGCGCGAGAAGTGGTGGCGCACGTCCCCCAATTCGTGGTTGTTCCACAGCACCAGCAGGTGCGGGTCGGGCGCGCCGGTGACGTAATGCACCCCCGCCCCTTGCGTCACTTCCAGCAGCGCCCGCGCCTGGGAGTCGCACAGTTCGAGGCCGAAGTCGGCCAACCGGCCGGGCGTCTCGGCCAGCTCGCCCAGCCGCTCCCATAGCCGCAGCTTGGCCGTCGAGTCGAGCCGGAACGCGCGGATCAGCCGCTCCGCGCGCGCCACCGTGGGGTCGTGACGGGCGGCCAACTCGCCCTCGCCCGGCGCGGCCAGTGTCAGCCGGGCGGTCGCGGATGGGCCGGGCGTGAACGGCGCGAAGTCGGCCGTACGCCGGGCCGCGTCGTAGATGAGGGGCAGCGGCTCCGCCGGCCCATCGAGTGTCAGCGCGGCCTCGCCCGGCACGGCCACGCCGTGGACGTGGATGTGGTAGCGGCGCGAGTCGGGCAGCGGCGTCCGGTCGCCCTCTGGCGGGGACACCGTGACGTGGAGGCGGCCGTTTTCCTGACGCAGTTCGAAGTGAGTCAGGGCGAAAGCGCCGGTCTGATAGGCCAGGGTCTCGCCGTCATCCTCGTAAAGCTCGAAGTGGCCGTCGGCCCCGGCAAAGACGTGCAGGTGCAACTCCTCCGGGTTGCCCACCCCGCCCCAGCCGACGCGCGGCCCCAGCGGCACAACGCTGCCCGCGCGGGCGAAGACAGGGATGTCAGCCAGGTCGCCGTAGAGCGCGTACCAGGCGTCGCCCGCATAATACTCGCCGCTGAAGAAGTGGTACCAGTCGCCCGGCGGCAGCCACACCACCTGACGCGAGAGGCGCGTGTCGGGATCGGCCGGCGCGGTGTAGGGCGCGGCCAGCAGCGCCGTGCCGAAGAAGTACTGCTGCGGGCAGGCGTACGCCTCTTCCCGCTCGGGGTAGTCGTGGTACATCGGCCGGGCCAGGACACGCCCGTCCCGCTCGTTCAGCCAGGACATGGTGTACAGGTATGGGATGAGCGCGTGGCGCAGTTGCATGGCCTCGCGCGTCACCGCCAGCACCTGCGCGTCGTAGCCCCACGGCCGCCGCTCGTGGAACGGGTTCTTCGTGCTGTGCAGCCGGAAGACGGGACTGAAGACGCCATACTGCACCCAGCGCGTGTACAGTTCGCGATCTTCCACGCCCTTCATGTGGCCGCCGATGTCGTGACTCCACCAGCCGTAGGCGACGTTGGCCGCCGTGGCCGTCAGGTAGGGCTGGAAGGCCAGCGACGCCCAGGACACCACGCTGTCGCCGGAGAAGCCGATGGGATAGCGGTGGTTGCCCAACCCGCCCCAGCGCGAGAAGACGAACGGCCGCTTGCCGTCGCGGGCCAGGTCATAGAAGTGCAGGTGGTTCAACCACCACAGCGGGTCCAGCCCGCCGACAGAGGTCTGTGTGCCCTGCTGCCAGTCCATCCACCAGAAATCGACGCCGATGGCCTCCTGCGGGTGGTGAAGTACCTCAAAGTAGGGGCCGGTGAAGTCGGGGTTGGCGATGTCGAAGGGGATGTCCGCGCCCATCTCGGGGTCGAGGCCCAACCGCGCGCACATCTCCCGGTAGGCGGACTCGTGCGGCCGGATGCCCAGCGCCGGGTGCAGGTTGAGCGCCGTCCGCAGCCCCTCGCCGCGCAGCCAGCGCAGGAAGTCGGGGGGATCGGGAAAGTATTCGTTGTTCCAGGTGTAGCCCGTCCAGCCGCTGACGCCCTCGCCAACGTTGACCAGGTGCCAATCCATGTCGATGATGCAGACGGACAGCGGCACCTCGTGGGCGCGGAACTCGGCCATGAGCGCGCGCAACTCGGCGTCGCTGTAGGCCCAGTAGCGGCTCCACCAGTTGCCCAGCACCCAGCGTGGCAGCAGCGGCGTGGGGCCAGAAACGGCCATATAGTCGCGCAGGGCGTCATTGTAGGCGCGACCGTAGCCGAAGAAGTAGAGGTCGGTCGCCTCCACGTCGCGCGGGTGCAGCCAGCCGGCGTCGTCGAAGACCAGAGACCGGCCGTCATCGACCACCACCCAGCCATCGCGCGACAGCAGGCCCGGCTCCAGCGGGGCCGCGCCGTCCACCTCGTCGAGCGTGCGCCGCGTGCCCCGCAGGTTGCCGGCATCCACGTCGCCGTAGCGCCAGGTGTGGTCGAGGGCCGGCAGTGTGACGGCGAGCGTCTGGGCGCTGAATGGCGCGCCGCCGCCGGCGTACTCCAGGCGCAGGTGCTCCGTCGTCAAGGTCAGCCGGCCGCTCTCCTCTTCCACGTGGAAGTCGGGCACGGGCTGGCGGCGGAACCAGAAGACCTGGCTGGGGCGATCCTCGAAGCGGGCGTCCGGGTCATACTCCATACGGATCAGCCGCGAGGTCAGGACGGTAAAACGGGCCGGGCCGCGGACGACGATGGCGCGGGCGTCGGCCAGCGCGTCAAAGGTCACACGTGAGTAAGCGGATCGAGTAGTCACGGGCGGCATTATAACCCCGCGCCCGCCCCCATCGCCAACCTCGCCCAAGCCGACTATAATCCTTTTGTATATGCTGCTTACTCGGAGCCGTCTTCCGAGAATCTGCCTAATCTGCGAAATCTGCGGATGATTCCTCTTCTTCAGGAGCTTCTATGGACACCGCCCTACTCGTAATCGACGCCCAGGTGAACATGTTCCAACCCGACCCGGTGTACGACGCCGACCGCGTGCGCGCCGCCATCCGCGATCTCATCGTCCGCGCCCGCGCCGCTGGCGCGCCGGTCGTCTTCGTCCGCAACAACGGTGGGCCGGGCGACCCCGACGAGCCGCGCACCGCCGGCTGGGCCATCCACCCCGACCTGGCCCCGGCCGGCGGCGAAGTCCTCATCGACAAACATACTCCCGACGCCTTCCACCAAACCAAGCTGTCCGGCGTGCTGGCCGAGCGCGGCGTCGGGCAACTGGTGCTGGCCGGGATGCAAACGGAGTACTGCATCGACACGACCTGCCGCCGGGCGTTCAGCCTGGGTTACGAAGTGACGCTGGCCGCCGACGCCCACAGCACCTATGACGGCGTGCTGCCGGCGGCGCAGATCATCGCCCACCACAACGCCGTGCTCAACACCTTCGCCGCCGTGCGGCCGGCGGCGCAGATCGCCTTCGAGGCTGCGCCGCCGCTGTCCATCAAGGCCGAGGCGCTGACCGGCGCGGACTTGTCGGCCATCCGGGCCGGCCTG